>NZ_JBALEQ010000024.1:0-138063 GCF_036917775.1 Nostoc sp. | reverse complement strand
CGCCACATGAATTTCATGGCGAATGGAATTACACTATCTCACCAACCCTCAATATTCTCTAAAACTTGTAAAAGTTGTTTCTTGACAGGCTCTTACAGTTAATCCATAACGAGAAACTAGCTCAGAAATCACCGGCTCTTTGTAATAAGATTTTAAGACACACAGTTGCAAGCGCAATCGATTAGTTTGACCCAGAGAAATCCATTGCTGGAATTGTTCTTGCCATTGATTTGTCAGGAATGCAGAATCTTTGGGACTCAGTTTGCTAGCTAGATTTGGGAAAGGTAAAGAGTGCTGGTTAGATTGAATGTGGTTAGCGATCGCTAATTCCAGTAAATTCACTCCCAATCCTTGCAAGTAAGATAGGCTATTTGTCAGTTTTTGGGGATTTCCCGAAAGTTCCAAATCAAACCAGCCATCGCTGTCACTATCGGATGTCAGTGATGCTGCTTTGATATTGACGGTTAAACCATAACGAGACACCAGCCGCGAAATTACAGGTTGCCTGTTATACCTCTGAGGTACGAGAATGCGGCTGTGGACTGAAGCAGGTTCTACAGATTTACTCTGAGACATCAGATTAATTCCCAATAGCAATGCCTAGGCAATTTTTTAGTTCGACAGAGAATCTTGCTGATGCCGCGCCCCTAGAACTCAACTTTGCCTAATTGAATGTCAGCCTTATAGAAATTTTCATCTTTTTGGCTCTTATTAAACCACGGCATCTCTATCGTTTTAACGTATTTATATTATGTAAAGGAGATTCCCACGAAGAATGCAAAAAAGCAATGGGTAAATTCACGTAAAATATGCTGGATTGATGTTAAGCGCGTTGTCTGACGATCGCATACGCCTAAAATGTCGATCTGATGGTGCGAGCGATCGCCTTAATAAATATCGTTAATGATCAATTGCCGAATCAGTCAATACTGTTACAAATACTATGTCTAATAGTTTTAATAGAGTTAAATCCCTCTTTGGCTGGTGGGTAAATTCAAATATAGGAGGTTTTTATCTGTAGTGCCGTTCCCCAAAATCCTGAATTAGGGAATAGCAATCAAAATACTTTACCAATCGGTTGCTTTAGTATCATCCCAGACTTCTAATTCCAAATCATGGAGATAGGTTAGTCCGCTCTGAATTTGTGCATCTGTTCCTTGTAATTCAAGGTCAAACCAACCATCCCCGACAGCATTGGCTCCTAGAATGGCTGCTGTGATATTCACAGTCAGATTGTAGTCAGACACTAGGCGAGAAATCACAGGTTCCTGGTGATAGTCCTTGGGAATTCTGAGTCGAATCCGTTTATTGGTAGGTGTGTTACTAGACATAATTAGTTAATAGCCGTAGAGGTGAATGGGGGCAGAGGGGTGGAGGGAAACAAAGATGAATAACCAATGCCCAATGCCCCATGCCCAAAACCTAACTATTCAACATCTTTGATGCGGGTTTTCCGTTCTAAAATCTCTTTAAGCACCAAAGTTACTACTGCTAGCAATGCTAACAATACAGCCGCAGAGAAAGCAGCTTCGGTTTCATACTGTTTGTAAGCATCTTCTACAAACAGTGGTAAGCTCTGGGTTTGGTCAGCAATGTTGCCAGATACCACCGAAACTGCCCCGAATTCACCCATTGCTCTGGCATTGGTCAAAATTAAACCATAGAGTAAGCCCCAACGGATGCTAGGTAAGGTGACACGCCAAAATATCTGCCAATCTTTCGCACCTAGAGTTCTAGCAGCTTCTTCTTGATCCTTACCAAATTCCTCTAAAACGGGAATCACTTCCCGCGCCACAAAGGGCATACTCACGAAGGCTGTAGCCAGCACCATACCTGGAAAGGCAAAGATTATTTTGATATCATGTGCCTGGAGCCAAGGGCCAAACCACCCATTGCGTCCGTAAAGTAGCACAATCATTAATCCTGCAACTACGGGTGAGATGGAAAAGGGCAGGTCAATAATGCTTAAAACTATGGCGCGTCCAGGAAATTTATGACGAGCGATCGCCCAAGCTGCACATAACCCAAATACTGTATTCAAAGGCAGAGAAATTACAGCCAGCAACAGTGTCAGCCAAGCTGCATGGAGAAAAGCTGGTCGCGTCAGGTTGGATAGAAATGGCCCAACTCCCTTGCTGAAGGCTTGAACAAAAACGTTGATTGCAGGGATGTATTGAACTAAAGCTAAATAAGCGATCGCTATACCAATTAAAACTATTGGCACCCAACTCTTCTGTTCTTTCGGCTTGGCTGTATATGTATCAGATACAGATGAATGAAAACTTGGCTTATCTAGTGTCATATCTCCTTGCCCATGCTTGTAAGAAATTAATTGCCAATAGCAATACCAACGAAATTGATAGTAAAACTATGCCAATTACTGTTGCACCCGAATAGTCATACTGCTCTAACCGTTGGAAAATCAGCACAGGTGCGATCAAATCTTGATAGGGCGTATTAGAAGAGATAATTACAGTTGACCCATATTCCCCAACTGCACGGGAGAAACCCAAGGCAACACCAGTTAAAATTGTCGGAAATAAAGGTGGCAAAATTACTTTCCAGAAGGTCTGCCATTGAGAAGCGCCCAAACACCAAGAAGCTTCTTCAATTTCATGTTCCATTTCCTGAAGTACGGGTTGCACAGTTCTCACAATAAAGGGTAGTGAGATAAATATCATTGCCACCGCTACTCCCGTGCGGGTAAAAGCTACCTTAATTCCCAGTGGTGCTAGTAGCGAGCCTATCCAGCCATTATCGCTGTAAACTGTTGCTAGGGTTAGCCCTGCTACCGAAGTTGGCAGTGCAAAGGGTAAATCTACTGTGGCATCAATCAAGCGTTTTAAGGGAAAGTCGTAACGCACCAGAACCCAAGCAATTAGGGTACCAAATACGCCATTGAGTAAGGCAGCAAATATTGCTGTGACAAAAGTTACATTATAGGTGGCTAATGCGATATCACTGGTTGCGATCGCCCAAAATCTCGCCGGAGGTTCCGTACTCGCTTTCAGGAACATGGCAATTATGGGGATAAACAACATCACTGTCAGGTATGCTATGGTGATTCGCCAAGTCCAGGGAACCCGCCGCAATTTCTTCCAGAATGGTGTTTTGCGCTCAACTTCCAAAGAAGAAGATACAGTCGTCATAGTCAAGAATTCAAAATTTAAATTTCACAAGAAGTTTTTTACCAGTATTCGTAATTGCTAATTCGTAAATCAAAGACATTCCAACTAATTTTAATTTTCGATAAAACAATATTGTGGTGTCATCACTACGAATTACGAATTACGAATTACGAATTACTTAATTACCGTTTATTTTTGGGCTTGAATCTTATCAAACACGCCCCCATCGGCGAAAAACTTCTTATCGATTGCACTCCAACCACCGAAGTCTGCAACTGTACCCAAAGTTTTCACCTTGGGAAATTTGTCTGTGACTTCTTTAGTTTGAGCTAAAGTCTCATCCACAGGACGGAATCCTAATTTGACAAACTCTTGCTGTGCTTCTGGACTATAGAGGTATTTCACAAAACCTTCAGCAACTTCGCGGGTTCCATGCTTATCGACATTCTTATCTACCACTGCGATCGGATTGTCGATGGATATGTTTACATCGGGAATGACATAATCAACTTTCTCGCCCTTTTGCTGTGCCAAAATCACTTCATTTTCGTAGTTGATTAAGACATCTCCCTGCCCTTGCTTGGCAAATGTATCAGTAGCTTCCCGTGCATCTTTAGGCAATATTGGTACATTTTTGTACACTTTAGTCACAAATTCAGTAGCTTTAGCCTCATCGCCACCTGTTTTAATCACAGAATCCCATAGCGCTAAGAAATTCCACTTAGCAACACCTGAAGTTTTGGGGTTAGCAGTAATTAGTTTTACACCGTCTTTAGCTAAATCTTGCCAGTTTTTGATGCCTTTAGGATTGCCGGAACGAGTTACTAATGCTGCAACTGATTTGGAGACAATACCGTTGTTGGGAACTTCTTTCTCCCATCCTGGCTGAATCAATCCAGCCTTTTCAATCTTTGAAGTGTCTCCAGCTAGTGCCAAGTGGACGACATCTGCTTCCAAGCCATCGATAACAGCGCGAGTTTGAGAACCAGAGCCGCCATAGCTTTGCTTAAAGACGACAGTTTGGTTATGATCTTTCTTCCACTGTTCTACAAATTTAGGAATAATTGCTTCGTGAGCCGCTTTGGTGACAGCAAAGGAAACCAGAGTTAGTTCAACACTATCTTTGTTTGCAGCCACAGGAGTAGCGCTAGCATTAGGGGTTTCAGAAGAAGTATTCCCAGTTCCTCCACCAGAGCAGGCGGCAAGCGCCACACTCAATACAGTCCCTACTAAAAAGAGTGATACAAAACCTTTAAGCGAATTTAGTCTGAACCGATATGTTCCATGTTCAGCAATCGCTTGTAATCTTTTCAGTGGGTGTTGCCACAAACTCATTCCATTTCCTCCGCTAAATCTACAGATAACTGATGGGAATACAGTTATATAGTGTTTATCATACCGGATGATTACATCTAACTAGTTGCAAACACCAATAAACCTCACATTCTTCATCAAGAATATGGTGATTCTACCAATTATGTAAGGAATTACAATACTTTTATTTTCAAGTATCAAGTTGCTTGATACATTGGTTGGCTGATGTATCAAGCAATTTGCTATAGAATAACTAATTTTTGAAAATGGTTTATTCTAGCGATCCGCTTTGATTGAAGGATGCAAGATAGCGCATCGCTAGCGAGTCGAGGAGCGGCGGCAAGTATACAGGAGGAATCTCCATAAATAAATGTGGGTAATTAATATACAGCAAAATCCGTATATTGCCGTAGTTCAGGAGGATGAAAACCCAAAACAATATCTTCGCGCAAAATACCCGCTTCTAATAATGCCTCTGCCACTGGCTGCGAAGTACCATCATATTGAATCCATACTTTATCATTAATAATATCTATATGTACCACCGAACCATGTACGCGGCGCACGCCATCCCAACCGATATGTAATACTTCGTAGTGGTCTCGCTCCGAGTCAATGACAGCTTCAGTCTCTATTTGACCATTAGCAGGTTTGTGAGTAGCGTAGTCAAATATCAACTGACGAATAATTTCACGATACCGAGCTAGCTTATCCATCTGATAATCCTCTCTAGTTGCTCGTCAAAGACAATTAGGTTTATTCCTATACTATTAAGAATTAGCTGACCAAAGCGTTCGGAAAATATACCTTCGTAAACTCGCTTGGGAACTGCTAAATAAAGTTGGCGTTTTGGTTGTAGTTCTTTAAGCACGCTGCGATAAACTTCATACTGTCCTACAGCTTCCTGGAGGTCATTCACGGGAGAAGGACTCAGAAAACTTTTGATTTCAACAGCTATTTTTTGATTATCCCTCTCAGCAGCAATGGTAACTCTTTCTGCTCCAATATCTACGTAAAGTTCTCTACCCCCGTATGCAAGGTATAAGGGATCGTTGGTTATTGTCCAACCATCTGCTACAAGAGCTTTAATAACTGCCGTGTGGTAGATGTCTCTGGCTGGCATTAGTCGAAAGATAGCTCCAAAAACACAGCTTTAATCTAGCAAAACTATTTTACAGAGGTGCGATCGCTAATTCAAAATATCACCTATTTATCCTCATCATAATTAAACATTAAAACAAATTTTTGTTTAGGTAAAACTAACATAGGTAGATATATAGGATGACCATCCCATTTCTTGATTTTTTCACCTTTTTGATAACAAATAATTAACGTTGGCACATCGGGATATTTTTCTTTAGCCTCTAATGACCACCTACCCGAGCCGAAGCCAAACATCCACTCAAAAGGGTCTTTTCTCGTCATATCTAATCCTTGATTATTATTTCTTTCACCTCTACGAACATTTAAACGACCCTTTGTCATACCCTTTGATTTTATATCTGTTAATCCTTTGATAATACGTTTATCTTCCCATTTTTCTGAGAGGATATAATGACTTTTTGTATAATTGAGTATTTTAATGATAAAGTCTATATCAACTTCATGATATTGATTATTATCTTGGTAATTTATTAAAAGGTTCTCAATTTCTTTGAAATTATCCTCGATTTCATCTTTTTTATAGGCTGGACTTTGAGGAAAAACTAATGAACCTGGTACTAATACATCAATTAATGAAGGATCTAAAACATTAGAACGAGTTGGTTTTAGATTTCCTCCTATCCAAACAGGCTGAAGTTTAATATTATGAATATCATCTCCAATTGCTTGACGCATCGCTTCATCTGCTTCATGAATAGAACGAAAAGCGTCTAGTATATGTTCTGGTAAAAAGAGGCGAGTCACATCTTTTAATTGGGAACGATAACCATACATTCGAGCGTGTTGATGAACCGTATCCATTACTTTTTGTTTTGCATCACGCCCATAATAAGTTACCATTAAACCATCAATTGTCACACCTCTACCTAATCTATTTCCTCCGATTAATATATTCATACCTGGATTGTAGTTAGGTTCTTTTTCGGGGTTATTTGCATTAATTATTTTAGGAATTGCGTGTCTTAGCTGGATTTTTAATTCATCTATAAGATCAGTAATTGGAGGTAAATTATCAGCAGTTTTCTTGAGCTCGTTATAAGCTTGCTCTAACCATTTTTGGGCTTGCTTATTTTCTGTATCTGAACTCTTCTTTCGAATTGCTTGATCTAAATTAATTACAAATTGACTAATGACCTTTTCTAATACACTATGAATATCTTGTTTATAACAAACATGAGCAAGAAAAGAATATTTCTCATCTTCTTTTCCAGAAGATAACATTTTATAGGTTGAACCTAAGAAGAAGCAACAAAGTGCAAGTCTTAATCCTTCAGGAATTATCCATTTATTCCCCGGATTTATTGCACCTTTTTGTTTCTTCAGCTCGTTGATTTCTCCAGCATCTACAACACAGGAGTAGTTACTGTTCTCAGCAAAAAATAACTCTCCTCCCATATAACTATCTCCTGGCTCTGGTAATGCGGCACAAAATTGTGGCTTACAAGGCTGAGAGAGCTTTTGTAATAATAAACTTTGAGGAGTCGCTGTGATTTGAATATAAATATGATTAGCAACCTCTTGACGAATTTGACCTATCGTCTCAAAAATTTTACTATCATCAATTCCATCTTTTCCTTTTTTAGCTTGTTTAGATTCATTCGTATTTAAACTAGCGTTATCCGCTTCATCATCAAAAATTAAGGTAGGAACACCTTTAACTTTTGCTGCTTTTAAAACCTTCAGTAAATTATCCAAGTGATGACCATTTTTTGTAGAAACTAATACAACACCTGTATCTTTGATATAAGGTGCAACTTTAGTTTCTGCAAAAGCATCGGGGTCTTGTTTCCATGCTTCCCAATCAAAGAAAACAGGGCCTCCTTGAACTTGATTATTAAAACGATTAGCCGTTTGTTTTCCTAACCATGTATTATCAGATGTTAAAATAATAAAACAACGAAAATTATTTTCGTGAGCCAGTGCTAAAGTTGCAATAGTTGTGTTAGTTTTACCACTTTGAACTCGTCCATAAATAAGTCCAGTTGTCCCATTAGGAATAGCGTCTTTTCCTTTATAAGGTTGGCTCACTAAACCTGTACTATTTTTCCCTACATCACCATTACCAAAATTATCTGAGTAAACTCCGACACAATTTTGGACTATTTCAATAGCAGTTTCTTTAAGTTGATTCGCTTCTCTTTCTCCGATTTTTTTCTCTAATCTCTTAATCAATCTGTCAATACAATCGCCATTAGTTTCAATCTGAGTGGGTATCATAGGTTATTTGATATTGATAAAATTACGTCAGGCCAATTACTTTGAGGGACTGTCTGCTCTAAGGGAACTCTTCCCGTACCTTTAACATAATAACTCCCTCTTAGTTCTCTTTTTACAGAAACACGCTGCTTGGCTAAACCCTCACTAGGATCAATAATTGTCCATAGTTGTTTTTCTGATAGACAACAAACGCCATCCCGATGACATATCAATGCTATAAAAAGTTTGACATCAGGATAATTTTCACGAAATGTTGTCAGCGCATTTTCTTCCTGTGAACTGAAGCTAAATGACCATGAAGAAGTCGGTTTTTTTGATATTTTAAATAGAATCGCTGATTCTTGATTTGAGCTTTTTATAGTATAAAGAGATGAATGAATATAAGATAAATAACTAATAGAGATATCAGATGTTCCTTTCAGTAGTCGAAGAAAAGCCGCGCCGTGTAGAAATTCTAGATCATTAATACTCATATAACTGTTGCCAAAAATTATTTATATCAATAAAAAATATCATACGAGCTGGTATAAAATTTTTCCAGTACTTGCTTTCCTTGTAATGCAATTAATTTGTGAGACGACAAATAGTTTTTTGCTTTAAGAAAAGTAAACGCACCTTGCCAATCAAGCCAAAGTGCGATGTCTGTAAAGTATGCTTACGCAAACTTTGTTTGTATAGTTCCGCGATTTTTAGTCACCAAGGCTAGATGCTAAATATCCTGTTCGCTCAACTCGCGTGTGATGTGATCAAATGGTTCATCCACAAAAGCAGTATTAACCACACCTGCGGCCGCTACTTGCTCTTTAATCAGATCCTTGAGAATTTGGATACCGCGAACTGTAGGCCCAATAGGCACGCCTAGAGAATTGTAAGTTTCCCGTAGCCCTTGTAGCACTCGTTCATCCAATACATTGGTGTTTCCAGCAACTAGCGCATAGGTGGCATAGCGCAGGTAGTAGTCCATATCGCGCAGACAAGCTGCATAACGACGAGTTGTATAGGAATTTCCACCGGGGCGAATCAATTCTGGCAGTTCTTCATATAACTTCAAACCCGCCTGCTTGACAAGTGCAGCCGCATTAGAATTTATCGCCGCCGCCGCTTGGACTCGGACTGTACCACTGTCAAAGTAAGACTTTAGGCTATCGATCGCATTCCGGTCAAAATACCGACCAGCTAAGTCATAATTCTTAATTAAACTTGTTACCGCATCGCGCATTCTTTTTTCTCCCAATCCTTGCTATTTATGGTTTGATATTTATTTGGCTGCACTTACGCACCAGTAAATTTTTGTGCTATTTAAAATAGATTCGGCACAAAAACAATCTATCCACTATTTAAGGATTCTATGCCAAAGTTGACCCCTATATGATGAACTTTCCAGTTTTGTACAGATGAGCGCTGAAAGGTTAATATAACCTGATAATCCAGATATCTGTAACATAAGCTACAAAATCCGCTAATGTCTACTATTTAAGATATTTCTGGTGTGTCACGGTCTGATTGAGATCAGCAGGGTTAGGATGCAATGTAAGATTCTGGTTGACTTTAGGAAATTGGTAGAGAAGGAGTAACAATGACTACACCACAAGAACTCTTGAAGAAAATTCAAGATGAAAAAATTCAACTGATTGATCTCAAATTCATCGACACAGTAGGGACTTGGCAGCACCTCACACTGTACCAAAACCAAATCGATGAGACTGCGTTCACTGATGGCGTACCATTTGATGGTTCCAGCATCAGGGGTTGGAAAGCGATCAACGAATCAGACATGACGATGGTACTCGACCCCAACACTGCTTGGATCGACCCATTCATGGAAGTGCCAACACTAAGTATAATTTGTAGTATTAAGGAACCCCGCACGGGTGAATGGTACAATCGTTGCCCACGTGTTATTGCCCAAAAAGCAGTAGATTACCTGGTTTCTACTGGTCTTGGTGACACAGCTTTCTTTGGCCCTGAAGCTGAGTTCTTTATCTTTGACAGTGCTAGATTTGCCCAAACTGCTAACGAAGGCTACTACTTCTTAGACTCCGAAGAAGGTGCTTGGAATTCTGGTAAAGCCGGTACAGATGAAAAACCCAACTTGGGTTACAAACCACGCTTTAAAGAAGGTTACTTTCCAGTCGCACCAACGGATTCTTTTCAAGATATTCGTACAGAGATGCTATTGACAATGGCAGAATTAGGTGTGCCCATTGAAAAGCATCACCACGAAGTTGCAACTGGTGGTCAGTGCGAACTAGGTTTCAAGTTTGGCAAGTTGATCGAAGCGGCCGACTGGTTGATGATTTACAAATATGTCATCAAGAACGTTGCTAAAAAATATGGCAAAACCGTCACCTTCATGCCAAAACCGATTTTTGGCGATAACGGTTCAGGAATGCACTGTCACCAGTCCATTTGGAAAGACGGCCAACCTCTGTTTGCAGGTGATAAGTATGCTGGTTTGAGCGATATGGGGTTGTACTACATTGGTGGTCTTCTCAAACACGCACCAGCGCTGTTAGCAATTACCAACCCTAGCACTAACTCATACAAGCGCTTAGTACCTGGTTATGAAGCACCAGTGAATTTGGCTTACTCCCAAGGAAACCGTTCTGCTTCTATACGTATTCCTCTATCTGGCACTAACCCCAAAGCCAAGCGTCTAGAATTCCGTTGTCCAGATGCTACATCTAACCCCTACTTGGCATTTGCTGCAATGCTTTGTGCTGGTATTGATGGCATCAAGAACAAAATCCATCCTGGTGAACCCTTAGATAAGAATATCTATGAACTCTCTCCAGAAGAACTGGCAAAGGTTCCTTCAACTCCAGGTTCTTTAGAATTGGCGTTGCAAGCATTGGAAAAAGATCACGCCTTCTTGACCGAATCAGGCGTTTTCACGGAAGACTTTATCGAAAATTGGATTGACTACAAGCTAGGTAATGAAGTTAAACAGTTGCAACTACGTCCTCATCCCTACGAGTTTTATCTTTACTACGATGCTTAATTAATTAAATTAAGAATCGTATCTAATTAAAAATAAGTTTTGCCACCCTAGAGTAAAGGGTGGCTTTTTTTCCAGAGTTGTCACTTGAGATATTCACTCAAAAAATCCAGCTTAAAACTCTTGAAAGTTAGCTCATAGAAGCATGGCTGGGGCCATAAATCATCCGACTACTAGCATCTACCTTCCCTTGAATTGGGTTCCAGTAGTGAGATACTTCTTCAGGAAGACCTAATTCTTGTGCAGCCCGCATCAGCATTGATTGTTGGCGATTTTTGACTTGTTGATGTTCACGCACCATTAATGCACGAGATTTATCTGCGATAGACATAACCATAGTCCTCTCTATTTTGTGAATATATAATTTTTGGTTTCTTACAAGACTAATATAACAAAAATTCTGTAACATAAGCTACTTTTTACATAAATTTATGTTTTGCTTTGCTGACAATATTAGCCATTTGTCCCCAAAGCTGGAAAAATCTTCCTCAATCTATCTTTAATGGCTAAAATCATCTGGCTTCAAGTTTGTCTTCCCTGGGAGCTTTTACTGTTCCAACAGTAGGTAATTTTTTCGTTACAATTATTTACATAGAAGTAATCAAAACTTAAGCTATTTTTATGCCTGAGAGTTTAACTAAGCTGACTTATCAAACCTTTCAGCAGGGTAAAAATTACTTTGGTCTGGCTCACAAGATATTAAGTTCACAGTTGAGGAACCTGGTGTATCCGACACTTGAACAAAAGACCAAACCCATCCCAAATGAGCTTTTAGTCAAGCTTCAACAGAGATTGAACCAGCTGCTCGAAACAGACTGGCAAGATGCCCAAAAAGGTGTCTACCCGGAAAGTCTATTATTTGATAATCCCTGGCAAGACTTTTTTTCCTACTATCCTTTGGTGTGGCTAGATTCTGCTCAAATCTGGGAGCGGGTTAAACAACAGAATTATCAAGATTTTTCGCCCGAAATTGACACAGATGGTTATCCCAGCTACTACGTGCAGAACTTCCATCACCAAAGCAATGGCTATTTAAGTGACTTGTCAGCCAATTTATATGACTTACAAGTAGAAATTCTTTTTGGTGGGGCAACTGATGCGATGCGGCGGCGAATTCTCGCTCCTCTCAAGCAAGGACTGAAAGCTTTTGATTCGGTTACACCAAAGCAAGTCCGTATTTTGGATGTAGCTTGTGGAACTGGGCGGACTTTAAAGTTAATTCGGGCAGCCTTGCCTCAAGCATCTCTGTTTGGCACAGATTTGTCACCAGCTTATTTGCGGAAAGCAAATGAACTACTATCTCAAATCCCAGGAGAACTACCGCAACTTTTGCAAGGTAATGCCGAAGAGTTACCTTATGTAGATGATTATTTTCATGCTGTAACTTCTGTTTTTCTCTTCCATGAGTTACCAGCATCTGTACGTCAGACAGTTATTGAGCAATGCTTCCGGGTAACAAAACCAGGTGGAGTCTTTATTATCTGTGACTCCATTCAGTTGAATGATTCACCTGAGTTGGAATATGTGATGGACTCTTTTCCTGAAACTTTCCATGAACCCTATTACAAGCATTACACCACCGATAACTTGGTAGAGCGTTTACAGAGAGTAGGCTTTGAGAATATTGAGATACAAGCCCATTTTATGAGCAAGTATTTCATTGCTCATAAGCCAGCTTGAAACAATACCTTTTCATTGCCTTTTCTTTAAGGAAACTTTACCTAAAAAGGACAGATGCAAAATTTTGCATCTGTCATTGGGTGTAGAATAATTAAGATGAGTGAGATGCTCTAGCAGATACTTCTTAATATTTATTTTGTAGAAAACCATCTGCGAGGAGGACGAACTAGGGTGCAAGAGTAGGTTATAAATAGTAATATTTGTTGCCAAGTGCAATAAATCTATACTACTTGTGCGAATCCATGTCCTAGATAAGCTCAAATGGAACGAAAGGGATTTTATGCTTAGGTAAAGGACGCTAAACACGCGTCGAAGTGAAGACCCATTAGTTGCTCATATAGAAACCAGCTACTCAATGTATGAGAAGAAAAGATATTGGGGAATAAAGTGAGTGAAGTTGCCTTAAGACTATTTCCTTAACAAGCAAAATGTTTGAATTAGACGTGCTTTAGATTAACTGATAGTCTAAATAACATCTATTTCTAGAGCCGTTAAGGATTGAGACGCAGAGCTTCCCACAGAATATAAGCAACAGTTATGTAGCTTTTGGAGTTGTTAATGCTGCTGATCAAGACACTTAATTTTATTTGCGTTTTGATCGCCAGGATTAAAAGACCAACTAATGATGATATACAAAGCTTGCAGTTGAAATACTAAGCGATCGCTGAAGATTTTCGTGTGTCAACTGTATATATCTCTATCACAAAAGCTGTGTCAAATATGTTGGCACAACATCGTGTTTTCTGGAACTTTAGTTTTGGTTCTTTTGGAAGAACAGGCATTATCCTACGGTGGTTAAACCACAACATAGGTATTTTTGAATTTTTGTGTCACTTCCCTACGCCCACTACCGCGATGACGTGGCGCATCATCTGGATTTTGTTCAGATGCTGCCGAGAGCCACTGTTCCGAAGTAGGCGTGGAAAGTAGCCCAGTTGATAAGTGATTGACCATTGCTTGGCAGTTAGAAGCTAAGGGGCCGAACACCAGACTCGATATTAAAAGTGAAATGGCAGCACGCATAGCAAATGTCTATTTTGGAACTCTCCACTTCACTGATACTTAGCTTTTTGATTAATATCCGGACAATTCATCAAAAAGTATTCTGTTTTACTGAAAATAAACTCTTCTTATCCTCCGTTTAAATGTTCGACTAATAACCAATTGCCAAAGTGATTATGACGACCCCACAATGTAACTAATTGTTCGTGGGGGTAAGCGCGTAATTGCTCGTCGATATGCGATCGCAAAGTCACAAGCGGCCAATTTTGCCCTTGATATGCGGCTGGCGCTGTGACAGCAAATCTGTATTCCTGTTGTTCCAAGCGGGAGAAAATGCCTTTGAAACAGTTACTTTCCCGAATTAATGCCTTATCAAAAGCAGAGTTAGGGTACTCATTCTCCGATGGGCAAGGGCAATAACCACTAACTGGATAGGCTTGTGGGTTATTTAAGTAATACAGTTGCCAGTGCAGCCAATCCGAACGATTGGGTGGAAGATTAAATAAAGGAATAATTGCTGTTTTTGAATGATTATCCTCTAATAAAGCTGTTTGCAGTGATCTAACAGGTAAATGCCTCGGCTGACAGTCTAACTCAACACATATCGCCGCCGCCATACCTGCTGCTTGACCAATGCCCATAACTACAGGTTGTAATCTGGTAGCGCCATTGGCAATGTGAGAGACAGAAATATTCTTTTCACAAACCAAGAAACCATCTGTTGTGGCTGGAATTAGGGAACTGTAGGGAATTGTAAAGGGTGTCCCAGTCCAACGTCCGCCCCAACGGATAGATTTTGGTTGCAGTGGGAATTGAACACCAGGATAATGATGGTCATTGGCGTAGTTACCAACTGCGATTGCATCATTAAATATAGATGCAACTCTTCCCCCGGCAATCGGCAAAATATCCTGTTCTCGGACAGTACTTAGTCCCAATAAGCGGCGGCTTTCCCGATAATAGGGATGCAGTGCAAAAGCTGTAGAGGCGTGAGGAAATACTTTTTCTGCTAAACCATAGCGACGACCAAGCTGATTTTGGATAAAATGGGCAAAATTTTGGCTATGCCAGCGAGATTCTTGGATGAATTCACCTCTGGACACATCTGACTCTATCAGCCGCCCTACTCCTTGGCCGTAGTCATTGCCACAGATTGGCCAATTAATCATGAATCGATTACCAGGCAAACGTCCATAATTCAAAAATGTCTCTGCTCCATAGCCATCCCAAGCATCTGTAAACTGAGATGGATTATAGTTAGGGACAGCTGGAATTTCTGGTGCAATTGCATCACCAAAGTCTTGCATAATCACTACATAAGTGGGCGCTTGCACAGGATATTTCTGGGTGAAAGAGTTAAAATCTACTGGGGCGCTTGGTTCTCCCCACTCAGATTGCAATTCCCAACCCCAACGGTAAGGTATCTCAGCTAAAGCTAATAAATCTCCTAATTCTGTACCGTCGAGAATAATTTTGGCTGTGACAGCAAAATCAGCAAAGCGTACACCAGTAATAGAATCACCTTGCCGGAAGACTTCTAAAGGCACTTGTCCAGAAATCCAGTGCAGATTTGGCAATTCCTGCACCCAGTCTGCAAAAATCTCTGCCCCAATTCCAGGATCGTAACTAAAAAAGCTTACCCAGCTGTTATCTAATCCTCCGGGCTGCCGTTGCCGCAATTCCTGCAAAAACGCACCCCATAAACCCGTTTGAAAGACTTCTAATTCATTGCCATCGGGTGCAGACACCCCAGCCGAGGTTAGCATTCCCCCCAACCAAGAAAATTCACTCACCAAAATCGTTTTAGCTCCCCGTCGCGCCGCTTGGATAGCAGCCGCAGTGCCTCCGGTTCCTCCACCGACAACTAAGACATCAACTGTGTATGTCTGATTAACCATTGCTTAACCTCACTGGAGTTTCGTTATATTCCCCCAGATAGCTTGGCATCAAATAGATAAATTATTTTATTTTTTAGATACTGAGCATTAAAGGTTCTCAGGCGAAACTGGGCGGAACTAATACAGAAGAAATTATTATTTCTGATTCGATTTATCAACCTTATGTACTACGTCCACAGTTCTGGGCTTTACATAATTTTGTCTTTCTGACTAGTTATAAATACTCTTTTGATATATATAATTCCTAAATCATTCCTGAAAAATTAGATCCCCGACTTCTTTGAGAAGTCGGGGATCTAGACATCGCAAATTTTCACAATTAATCTAGGATTGCTATACAAGCGCCTATATCTCTGTTACCTCAGTAGATAGAGCCATCCTATTTATATTTACATAGTTTGATTTTTTCACACTGCGATACTTAGAGAAGCTTCTCATGTCAGGAAAAACAAACTTTTTATCTATCTATATACCACTTTTGAGAAAGTGAGATAATTTAATTTTTTGTACTCAGCTAGTAGAAAGATTTTAGCAATTTTGTTCATTTTAATTTATACATAAATCAGAGAACACAATATTAAATCCTTTAAGAGCAAGACTTACAAGGAATTGGGATATGCGTAGGATTTAGTATTACATCTAATCAGGGATTGAATTTTTTAGCCATACTCATGAGAAATTTTTTTAAATGGATAGAAATAAATACAACTTGTATATATAGCTAAAGACAGAGGTTATAACTATTGAAGAGTATTTAATATTCATATAAATAGTTTTTATGGATTACTAGAATTTCAGTAAAATCAAAACAATTATGTTTACTAATTGTCTAAAAAACAATGATAAATTAAGTGGAAATCAAAGCAAGAATGTCTCAAATGTTGAAATAGCGCTTTTTATAGATCAAATTAAAAGTAATATCTGGATGTTTGGTATTCCATCTTGGCTTTTTGGAATAACCGATAGAAGTATAGCTGCATTTGCTGATGGCTATTTATCATATATAGAAATATTCCAGCTATTTACAGCTTCTTTCTTTTTTGTGAGTTGGCTATATCTCAAACCTAACGAAAGCTTTAACAGCAATGATTTAGGGCCCAGCCAATATCAAGAATATCTCGCTCGCACTCAAGCTAATAAGCTTCAAGTAAAAAAGCTCCACATGATTAGCCAGGAGTATATTTTACCGTTTCCTTATCTTTGCCAAATTTATCATTTATTGAACTTAAAGCATTTAGAAACAGTTCATAATTTTAGCCTTAATAATCTGAAAATTTTCCAAATTAGTCAATTTCAGCCCACCAGCACTGGTGGAATAATCAAATTCCAAACAATATTAGACTCGCCAGCTAATCCTTTGAGAATTTGGCGACAACCGATTGTGGAGGTAGATTTAATATTACATACTCCCTACACTGTTGAATTGAGTATTCCAGTTTACAATAACAAAAGGATAATTGTTTTATTTAATGCTTTTCCGTTAAATGACTCAGAACATCAGTTCTTTATAGATATATATAGTGACTTAGAGTGGCCAAAGCCATTATTACAAATAATATTGCATTTTGCTTCTTGTTTGACACTATTTGAAGATTTGCCGTATCTAAGAGCTTTAGCGGATAAAAATATAGGGCGTTTATTCCACTTAAACAGGGCTTCAAATCACGATACTGCATTGCTATTTAAAAGATTCGTTGAACTATATGGTTCGAGTGGAGAAGCAACTAAATTACTTAAGGGGAGTGAAGAGAGTTAGGAGTTAGGAGTTAGGAGAGACGCGATTAATCGCGTCTGTACAGGAGTTAGTAATTCATAACTCCTCACTTTTTTGAGTTAAGCGCGTGCTAGTAAAGGGGCAGAAGCTAGTAGTGTTTTGGTATAAGGGTGCTGAGGATTGGCAAAAATAGTTTTTGTCAAACCGAGTTCGACAATTTTGCCACCATTCATCACGGCAATACGATCGCACAAAAATCTAGCTAACCAGAGATCGTGAGTGATAAACAGATAAGTTAACTCAAATTCTTCTTTTAATTGCAACATCAAATCTAGCACTTGCGACTGCACGCTAGCGTCTAACATACTCACAGGTTCATCGCAAATCAAAAGTTTAGGGTGAGTAATTAAAGCACGAGCGATCGCAACTCTTTGCTGTTGTCCCCCAGATAAATCTGATGGATAACGCTCATAATATACTTCTGAGGGTGTTAACCCAACTTTCTCTAGCATCCACAAAACCTGTTCTTTTGCCTTAACAGGAGTGGCTAAATTGTGGATAAATAAAGGATCGGCGATACTTTGTCCCACAGTCATCGCTGGATTGAGACAAGCATGAGGATCTTGAAAAACCATTTGGATTTGTCGCCGTGAGGAGCGAATTTCTTGAGGTGACAGTGTAGTTAAATCTTGTCCTAAAAATTTAACTTTGCCACTGGTGGGACGAATTAGTTGCAGGATTGTTCGTGATAGTGTGCTTTTACCGCAACCTGATTCACCGACTAAGCCGAGAATTTCTCCTGGATAAATATCCAGATTGATACCATCTACTGCTTTAATTGTCTGCGCTTGTGTGTTAAACAGTCGTTCGATAAAGTTAGGTTCTATGGTGTAGTATTGCTTGAGTTCTGTAATACTCAAAATTGGAGATTGCTGATTAATAATCGGTAATTGCTTTTCTGAGTCGTTGGCAATTATCAATTCTCCATCATCGTTTACTGCTTGAATGTGTAAAGCTGCTTTTAAGAGCGATCGCGTGTATTCATGTTGAGGTTGTCTAAAGACGGTTTCTGTAGAACCCATTTCAACCATTTTGCCCTGGTACATCACGCCAATGCGATCGCAATACTCAGCCACCATTGCTAAATCGTGAGAAATCAGCAACAATCCCATGTTTTCTTCACCGCACAGGCGAGTTAATTCTTGCAATATCTGCGCGGAGACGGTGACATCTAAACTGGTGGTGGGTTCATCGGCAACAATTAACTTGGGGTTGAGGAGTAAAGCTAAAGCGATCGCAACCCGTTGGCGCATTCCACCGCTAAATTCGTGGGGGTACTGATTCCAGCGAGTAGCGGGGATATTCACCTTCGCCAAAGTAGCAAGTGCTTTTTCTTTGGCTTCCCGCGTTGATAATTCTGGTGAGTGCGCCTGAAGAGTTTCGATACAATGCTTACCAATCGTCATCAACGGATCGAGGCGTGTCATGGGATCTTGAAAAATTAGTGCGATCGCCTCTCCTCGAAATTTCCGCAACTGGTTAGGCATCAAGTCAAGCACCGACTGTCCTTGAAATGTCACCTTTCCCTCAACACAACTAGAGGCTGGTAGTAAACGCATTACTGCCCGTCCGATAGTTGACTTACCACAACCTGACTCTCCCACCAATCCCATTCTTTCACCTGGTTGCAAGGTGAAAGATACATCATCAACCGCCCAGCTTGCCTCTTCTCCACTCCGTTGAGGATAGGCAACTCGCAGATTTTCGATACAGAATAAGGCTTCACTCATATTTAGTTATCAGCCCTGGGCTACCAGCTTTTATAATTTCAAATTTAAGATAGTCTATCAGATTATTATTAAACCTCCGTTGTGCGAATATCTTTATTCTCATTAGCTTACTGATTTATACCGCTTGTCTCAAGTTTCATCAGTTAATGTTAGGAGACAAGTAAGTATTTTTACTATTAAGCTAATTAATGTTCATGATCTTGATGATGATCGTTTGTGCCTTGCTCAGTTTCTAGTAGCCGTGAAATCAGCACGTCTGGTTTTCTACTAATAACAGACCTAACTTTATCAATAGCAACTACTTCACTGATTTTTACAACCATTTCCCAGAGAGTGTCCTCTTCTGTATCTTTGTTGTAAGTTCTATGTTTAAACCACAACAAATCATCCCAAACTCCAATAATTGTGGCGAAATACCACTTTTCTCGTACTAATATCCAAATTTCTTGTTCTAAGTAAGTCTGTAGAAGAGATTTCACAATGACTAAGATAAAGATTGTGCTACATATTAAGTAAGTATTAACAGGTAAGACAACAGTTAAAATACGGATATGCTTTAGTGTAAATTACATTTGTATAATTTAACGATTAGCAAGCATAAAACCTAGAATAACTATGTTTCAGATAATATATCAGTTGATATTGTCTAAATTTGGACAAAAATAACTGTATAAAATACAATTTTATGATTTTGTATTAGCT
Organism: Nostoc sp.; assembly: GCF_036917775.1. GTDB lineage: Bacteria > Cyanobacteriota > Cyanobacteriia > Cyanobacteriales > Nostocaceae > Nostoc. Next base: position 118,456 of record NZ_JBALEQ010000024.1, on the reverse strand, counting down.
GTAACAGACAAGAAGCATATAATACATAACTTTTACTGAGATAGATCGAGGCTATCGCCCAAGTAGTATTATTCCCAAGAGTACGACCCAAACTAACAGAACTGTTTCCTATTTAGCACTTTGGATAATGTGGGACTCATATTCGATTTTTGAAAAAACTCCGTACAACTCAAAAAGCTTCTTTCTATTGCCCCTTGCCTCTTACCTACCCACGCAAGTAAGTATAGCTACGCTCCCGTGAGGGATACAAAAATCAAAGTATATTCCTCTATTAGCCAGTTAAAAATATTTAATAAGGTAGTTTAACTGATTAATTCACCCATTTGCGGGAGGTAATTAACAAGCCAATAAGTGTACCTTGCTTATAGTAAGACCAACAGAAGATGGTTTGAAGCAGCAGTTACACAATAGATGTATCAATCATGTTAAACCTGATATTAACCAAATGTATAAGAATCCAACTCTTGTTGGTTTCAACAGCTTTTTTGCTGGCTGTACAAACTTCTGCCAATGCTGAACAACCCCTTCCTAATTTGACTCCTGCACAAGCTCAAAGTTTGTCCCGTGACTTAGTTCCATATAATTCTCAAGACTTTTTTAGACAAGGAAAAGATTCGATTGAGAGAGAAATTCAAATTCTTAGGCAAAGGCAACTGCGCTCAATTAAACCTGTTCTTAAGATTCAGTCAGTACAGCCGATTAAAAGACCACCTACGCAGCAAAAACCCTAATATAGCAGTCAGCTTTGATTTCTATTCGCGCAACGTGGGTAGGCAAGAGGCAATAGGCAAGAGAAAAAAAGCTTCTTTGAGTTCTACCTAGCTTCGTAAAAATCAAATCTGAGTTCTGTATGTTATCTAAGTCGGAAGTATTATGATTTTATGATACTGATACCTTAGATAGATTTAAGCTATAGCACATAAATCGCATTTTCAGGCACCACAATAACTAGGCTCTGCTTTCCATAAACAGAGTTTTTGTATTTTAAATAACCTTTGTAACAAAAAGGTACAATTTTAATCGTCTAGCAAACTCATCAATGCTTGAACTTCAACGTCTTGCGGCTCTGATAATTGACACTGCAACTTTAATAATTGGCTCTGTAGTGCTTCTACTACATGGATCATATTAGATTCTTGGGCAATTCTTAACTGATTTTCTTTAATTTGGATTTGTTGAAGCAAGTCGTTTTCAATGTGAATTGAGTTGGAATGTTGAGCAATCATAGGTTTAGATTTCTTATCAAGATATAGAGGGGGATTGAAGAAGAATTCAGAAGTTAAGGCAAAGACGTTTCAGTTAGCTCCAGTCAGAATTAAGATACTCTCTAAAAGGATGTTTGAAAAGTCCTTTTGTCGGTATCAAAAGTGCTTAAAGTCACAATTAAACACTTTTCAAACAACCTCTAATAGTTGCTATGACGCAGGCTTTACGCTTTGCTATCAGCCAGTTGTACAGAATTTATTCTGTTAGCAGTAGCGGGACGTTTAGCCCATTATGGCTTCTGAATTATGACTCTTATTTCGACTAAATTTATCATCAATGTATTATTCCACACTTTTATAATTTTTTAAATATATGGTAAATTAATTTTCATTAATCATAGTGTTTATGGGTATGGCAGACTTAATACACCATGTCCATTTTTTTAGGGGCTTTTACAAAAATGTAAATCATGATATAAGATTGGTTGACTTAAGGTGAATTTTAGATGACACACATTAAGATTTACGCATGAGTAACAGAAAAGCTAGGCATAGAGAACACCGAGAAATAATAGGTTGAGATATTTTTTGCGTAGCTTCTTACAGATAAACTTATCTGTTACTTAATCGAGTCTTGTAGAGAATTTTCAACGATTGTTTTGTGAATAGCATGAACTTAAAACTTATAAAGAGAAAAATTTTTACAATGGTAAAAATTATATCTACAGTTCTTATATCCAGCGCAATTGGATTAGAATCATGGAATATTTATGTATTACTAACTAATAGTAATATTCCCAGCAGCCTTAATCCAATTTTTTGGATTGAGCGTTTTGCCATGACGTGCCATTTTATCGAAGCTATTATAGCAGCTTTTTATGCACCTTCAAGAAAAAAGATGCCAATACAATATGCCACTTATACTTTTTTTGTAGGCACCATTGGGTTGTTAGAACTGTTTGATCGAGATGATGCTCCTACATCTTCTACATCCTGAAGAGGTGAAGTTTTTGGCTTAGGTAGGTTGGTAGGTGCAATGTCTACGACGGGCTACGTCTACGCAGCAGGTATAAGATGATTAAATCCCCGCTACTGAGCAAAAGTCAGTAGCGGGGATTTTCCAATACAGGTGGCTGGTGAACCTGACGGACAGAAGAAGGTATAGTTTGTATAGTGAGCTTTTTGCTGCAATTTTATTTTGATACTAAGGAATTAAAAAATGTCTGCTGATACTCAGATAGTTAATTATGTTGAAGAAAGTGAATTTGATGTTGTTTTAAATGGAAGTGAAGAGAAAGTTGTTGTTGTTGATTTTACTGCTACTTGGTGTGGGCCCTGTCGGCTGGTAAGTCCTTTGATGGAGCAACTTGCTGAAGAATACAAAGGCCGTGCCAAAGTCGTTAAGGTAGATGTTGACAGGAATAAGCCGATTTTCAAAAAATTCGGTCTTCGCAGTATTCCAGCAGTTTTAATTTTCAAAGATGGCATTTTAGCAGAAACCATTGTGGGAGTTTCTCCTTACGAACAGTTTAGCGAAGCTGTTCAGAAGCTTCTTGAGGTTGCTTAAACTTAATTCGTGATTAACAAGGCTTTTTCCCAGATACCTGATAATGGCATTGACGTTTCAGGTGGTGTTTAAATTTCCCGAAGTTTTGAGTATCGGACTTATCACCACTTGAAGCATAATTATGAATTGTACATTTTTAAAGCTTCCCTTTTCGCCTATAATGTGATTGTAGTAAACCGCTAGAATATTGTTTTAAGTTAATCAGTTCCAATTTTTCTTCAGGGATAGGCGGTGGGAAAAGCTGTATACCTCCACCTAAGATAATTGGAATAGTTGAAATAATATATTCATCAATCAAGCTGTGCTGAAGAAATGAATTGATTAATGCTCCGCCACCAACTAGCCAGATATTTTCAAAACCTTGAGCCTCTATATTTGCCAAAGCGTTCTTGACTGTATCAGAAACAAATACAACGTCCTCGCGGTCAGATTGAAGATGGCGTTTGGTGAAAACAAATGATTTCTTCCCCGGATAAGGCCATTCATCAAAACCCAGTCCTACTTCATAAGTATTACTGCCCAAAACAATAGCATCAATAGATTCGTAGAAAGCACCATAACCATAGTCTTCTCCGTCTATATCAAGGATTGATAGCCAATCAATTCCGCCATCACTGCGAGCAATATAACCATCCAAACTAGCTGCAATGTAAAGTGTAACTTTCGTCATTTTACTTTCAATTAGTTACGTTTTTTGATTGTGCGATTTAAACCGACCTGCAATAAATTCTCGCTTAGATAAATGCTTTGTATTGCGTTTGGTAACTCGCTTTCGCCACATCTGAAAACTAGATTCTTTCATTTCACGCCTCATTAAGGCAATTACCTGTTTCTCCAGCAGTCCAAACTGAGCCTCAATCGCATCAAAAGATGTTCTATCTTCCCATGCCATCTCAATGATGCGATCGATGGTTTGTGAATCGAGGTCAGGTAGCTTCATTTTTTTGCTGGTAAATAAATTTACTTTCTGTTGGGGGTGCGCCACTTGAAGTTCTTAAAAAATACATTCAAAATCAAGAAAAGCCGTCGTAGAACACGGGGTTTTAAACCCATTTTTCTGATAAATACCAAAGAGTGGCAACTTATTGAGCGATCGCCTAGACCTACCCTAAACTGGCATAAGCTTAATTGCTTGGCCAAACATTTTTTCAATCATCTCTGGTTGCATGGTCTGCAAATATTGCGGCACAAATTCCGGCGGTAAAAACTCAAACAGGATGCGATTCTCCACCCAAAACTCGATCGCACTAAATGGGACACCATCTCCCTGCTTGCGAGTCAGGACGCGCCATCCCTCGCGTTGACCGATTTGTTCGATCTGCTCCTGGGTAGTGGTAACCGAAATTGCCGCATGGTTAGCCACCAATTTAGTAGGTTCAGCTTGGAGTACCTGCGCTGATTCGCCATCAGTACCTGGAACCCATACATCACCTTCTTTAAACACCACAATGTGAGTGCCATCCTTGTCAAAAGGCATCACAAGGTAACTACCTGGAGTGAAAAATTTATATACCTTGCCATTTAAAACTTCAGCTAGAGCATTAGCAACTTGCAATGGATTGTGAGCGTCGATCGAAATATGCAGGATCATGAGATAACTCCATGAAAATAAACACAAAATCGTGGGTTATTGATTAAATTTGACCTACACGGGGCAGATAAGTATAAGTTCTTGATTGAGAACCGTTATCTATATTTTACTTTTCCTCTTGAAGAACCGTTGTGTCTGCTGCACCCAGTTGTAGACCATAGAGGTTGGCGTATACACCTTGCCGATTGATGAGTTCGGCGTGAGTACCTTGCTCTACAATTTGTCCCTGCTGAATTACTAACACCTGATCTGCCTGGGTAACTGTGCTGAGGCGGTGGGCAATTACAAAACTGGTACGACCTTGCAGCAAACGAGCGATCGCACTTTGTACTAGCGCTTCTGTGCGCGTGTCAATGCTGCTGGTGGCTTCATCAAGAATCAGAATGCGCGGGTTAATTAATACCGCACGGGCAATACTGATTAGTTGTCGTTGTCCCTGGCTCAGGGGCGCTCCTCGTTCACCCAATTGGGTTGTATAGCCTTGTGGTAGTGAGGTAATGAACTCATGTACATTTGCCAGTTGTGCAGCCGCTTCGATGTCAGCTTGGGTAGTATGGGGAGCGCCAAAGGCAATGTTTTCGGCGACAGTACCAGTGAACAGAATATTATCTTGTAAAACGATGCCAATTTGACGACGTAGACTGGCTTGGGTAACACTACGCACATCAATATCATCAATTTTTACTGCACCACCAGATACATCGTAGAAACGCAAAATCAAGTTAATAATTGTACTTTTTCCCGAACCGGTCGGCCCGACTAATGCAATCATCTGTCCTGGATAGGCGTGCAAATTCACCCCTTTGAGAACCAATTGATCTGGGTTATAGCCAAACTTGACATTCTCAAATCTCACTTCCCCCTGAATCGGCGGCATTTCTGTCGCATCGGGTGCATCTTTGAGTTCTGATGGTTCATCTAGTAATAAAAAGATTCGCTCTAATCCGGCAAAGGCAGATTGAGCTTGGGTGTAAAACTGGCTGAGAATCTGGATAGGGCGGAAGAACTGCTGGACGTAAAGTAAAAAGGATGTCACCACGCCCACTGTTACAGCCCCAGTGACGGCAAGATAGCCACCATAAGCCAGTACACCTGCGGTTGCGAGTGTGTTGAGAAAATCGATGGAGGGCAAAAAGGCTGAAGTAATTGCTACAGCCTCGACATTGGCATCACGATTTGCAGCGTTAAGAACGTCAAATTGGGCGATGTTTGTCTGTACCCGATTAAATGCCTGTGCTTCTCTGACACTGCCAATATCTTCTTCCAACTTGGCGGAAAGCTCCCCAATGGTCTGTCGGGTAACGCGAAACCTGGCTCTTGCCCAACGTGCAAACAAACTTGTGGTCAAAATCATCAGTGGTACAACTAGGTTGCTCAACAAACCGAGTTGCAGGTTGATTGAGAGCATGGCAATGACTATACCGACCAAACTGAAAATGTTGCCCAGCATTTGGGCGATCGTCAGTCCAAATGCCTGATTCACAGTATTGACATCATTCAGCAGACGGCTCATTAAATCACCCGCTTCGCTGCGATCGAAAAAGCTGAGGGGCAGACTTTGGATTTTGAGAAAAATATCTTGCCTCAGTTGAGCCAACAATCGCTGCATAATCCAGCCGACTCGAATAATTTGACCCCGGATTGCTATAATTCCAAGTCCGTAGTTTAGGGCTAGTAGACCTAATAACAGTAGGAGTCCCTGTAAATTACCTTTTTCAATTAGGCGATCGATTGACCAACCTAGGAAAAATGGCCCAATTGCCTGAGTTACAGCACCAATAAATACTAATGTCAGGGCGATGGGAATTTCTTTGCGATAAAGTAGCAGGTATTGCAAAAAACGCCGCAGGGTAGAAAGTTGCTTACTCGCCTGCTCAGATGCAACAACGGGAATAGTGCTTCTCATAGCAATTTTAGATTTTAGATTTGGGACTTTGGATTACAAGGTCTTTGCTTTTAATTAGTTGTTATAAAAGTCTCGAACAAGACTATTTATTAATACGGTTCAGTTAAGGCTTAACTCTTTGTCAAAGTCAATTTTTTTTAACGAACCGCTAAGGACGCTAAGGACGCTAAGTAAGAGAAGGAAGAAATACTTAACTAAAGTGGATTAGTTATTTATCTTAGTTTTGTATCATTTTTTTCTTTAGCCTTTACCTGAGATTCTAAAATTGCACCGTAGAGGGGGCTGGTTTCCATCAATTCCTCATGAGTGCCTTGGGCGACTAATCTACCTTTGTCCATGAGAAAAATCCGATCGGCATTCTTGACAGTGCTAATGCGTTGAGCTACGACAAAAGTTGTACAAGCTTTTTGGCGCATTAAGCCATCTAGTTCGGCTTGAATATGGGCAGCAGTGGCGGCATCCACGGCTGAGGTGCTATCGTCCAAAATCAGAATGCTGTAATCGGTTAGTAAGGTTCGAGCGATCGCAATTCTTTGTTTTTGTCCACCTGATAAGCCTACGCCTCGTTCACCCACAATCGTCTCGTAGCCATCGGGTAAACCGATAATAAAATCGTGCATTTGGGCGGTTTTTGCAACCTCAATCACTTGCTCTAGGGTTGCATCGGGTTTAGCGTAGGCAATATTTTCGCGGATTGTGCCAGAGAATAGGGTGGTTTCCTGAAATACAATGCCAATACGCGATCGCAGGCTTTTAAGTGTGAAATCTTTGACATCTCGTCCGTCAATGCGAACTGCTCCCCCTGTGACATCATAAAAACGGGCAAGCAGGTTCATAATTGTGCTTTTCCCGGAACCAGTCATGCCGAGAACGGCGATTAACTCTTTGGGCCTTGTTTCAAAGGAAACTTCTTTGAGAGTTTCAGTGCTGGCTCCCGGATAGCGAAAGGAAACATTTTCAAAGGTGATTCTACCAACGCAGGTGTCAAATGGAACAGCACCGGGGCGATCGCGAATTTCTACTTCTGCATCGACAACTTCATAGACTCGTTCAGCAGAAGCGGCTGATTGAGCGATCGCAGGTGCAGCAAATCCAATCAACAAAATTGGTTGGAGAATCAACGCCAGGTAGGAGTTAAAGGCTACCAATTCGCCAATAGAAAATCTACGCCCAATTACCTGCGCTCCCCCGTAGCCGAAAACTGCCAGTGTGACAAAGTTACTCAGTAAAAATATAAAAGGGAAGGTATTATGGATAGCGTTAATGGTCTTCATGTTTGCCTTCACTAGACCATCATTTAGGGTTGTGTAACGCGACCTTTCGGCTGATTCCCGGACAAAGGCTTTCACTACCCGTATTCCTAACAAGTTCTCTTGCAATACAGCATTGAGATTGCTTAATTGCTCTTGTACTTGCCGAAAAAGTTTGTTATTTCGACCCACAAATCTTGCCATCAACCATGCTGATATGGGCACTGCTGTTAGGGTGATCAATGCTAGTTCCCAGTTCATCACCAGCAAAATTACTGCAATAGTCACCAATGTGACAATTCCACCAATGACCTGAATTAAGCTAGTCCCAACAAAGGTACGGATTTGCTCAATATCGCTGGTGACACGAGTTAAGAGTTGGGAAGTCTGCGATTGGTCATGATAGCTGAAACTGAGATTTTGAATTTTGCTGAAAATCTTGTTCCGCAGGTCATAAGCTACACCCTGAGAGGCTGCTTCTGCTAAATAGCTTTGTCCAAAGTTAAATAAACCACGAGCGATCGCGGCGAGTACCATCCAGGCGGCGCTGTACAGCACAACTTGGAGGTTTTTTTGGGTAATACCCTGATCGATTCCCCATCTAAATAGTTGTGGGGTAACGGCATTTGCGATCGTCAACAGCAACAGGCTGACCAATGCTCCGAGCGTTGTCCATCGGTAAGTGCTTAAACTTTTCAGCACACGCTGCATTGACTGTATCGACGAAGTTTCCTGGAGTTTTGGTTGCTGAACCACTGGAATTCACCCCTCTATCTTTGGAAAATTATCTCGCACTTTGATTGTAAAAAAACAACTTGTCTATGGGGAATATGGGATCTATTTATCATGAAAAGTTTAAATTTCGGTTCAAATTTGGGGACAACGGCATGGGAAGATACATCTTTGGCAAGCATTGCGGCTAATCCATTTAAATACCGAAGAAAATCAAAGAACAAGAATAATGGTTCAAAATTTTCATGACAATTCCCAAGTTTCCTCAGAAGAGATGTCAACTGCTATCAGTCGCACAGCAAAGCCAAGTTCTGAGTTCTACTCTATTTTTTCTGAAGAAGAAATTTTAGGAATCATTTTTGCTTTAGAAATCAGACGAGAAATCCCATTAAAGTATTCTTATAAAGGGAGAGGTGCAAAAATTTGGGATGATTTTTATCAAAAATATATCATTCCTAGATGGTATCGAACATCCAATGTAGAAATTGAGCTTTTAAAAAACAACTTTAAATATTTTAATGACAATATTCAAAGTGGTAATAAAATCAATATAGTAGATGTTGGCGCAGGAAATTCATATCCAGTTAAAGACTTTATTCAAAGACTTAATAAATTGGATAAAGTTAATAAATATGTTGCTTTAGATATTAGTGAAGAATTGCTGATATTATCAAAGAAGAATTTTAAAAAATGGTTTCCTAAAGTCGATTTTATCAGTTCTTCAATTGATATTGAAAATAATTGTGTCCCAAAAACCCTATTTCAAAATAAAGCTGGTCTTGAAATTGACAACACAGCAAAAATATTTTTACACTTAGGTGTTACTATTGGAAACCATCAAAATAGAGATGAGGTATTTAAAAATTTTAGAGAGAGTATGGGCAAAAATGATTTCTTAGTGTTCACTAATGAAATTGGCTCTAACTCTAAATGGGATGGAAACGTCAGAGGTGGCTGTAAGTATCATGTAGAAGAAATATATGGATGGGTTAAAAACAAGGTTGGGATTGCATCTGAAGATTGCGAATTGGTGAGAAAGTATGATTTAAAAACCGATAGTATAGTTGCTAATATAAGATTTAATCATGATTACACGATAAATTTCAGCCGGATGGGGATAGATAAAAAGATTGAAATCTCCGAAGGTGAAGAAATTACTATTTGGCGACATCATAAATATGAAATCCCTAAACTTTTGCAAGAACTAGAACGTTCTGGATTGCAACTTATTCAATATAGTACTGACAAATACAAATCACATATCATGGTAATTTGTAAGGTTGCCAGTAACTAACGTTTTAAATTACACTTCGCAGTGTCTAGATCCCCGACTTCTCGAAGAAGTCGGGGATCTAACTTTTCATCAATTATGGTAGATGGAGTCAAATATTTCTGATGATACTAAAAAATCAGTTTGACTTGGTTTTTATATCAATTAAATATACATCAAACGTGGTCTAGGTTGAGGAACTGAACGCCCTAAATCTTTAGCCGTTTCTATCCATTGCTGCATAACTAATTCTACATTATGCAGAGCTTCTTGATAAGTATCACCGTCAGCAGCACAGCCTGATAATTCTGGTACTTCAGCAATAAAGGCTTGATCTAATTCACTCCAGTAGAGAATAATTTCATACCGAAACATCATTTTTAATTCCTAGCTTATACTTGATAATCACTGCCCGAACTTGTTTAATTTGATAGCTTTTAGCTTTGCCTTTTTTCTGTTGTAGGTTCAATATTTCTTCAACATCGGCTTTGAAAAAAATACGATGGTCGCCACGAATACGTTCTTCAAAGCCTAGTTTATATAAGAGTTGCCACAGTTGGGCAAAAGGGATGTCTGTATCAGAAGTCCCAGAGAGAATTTTGTCTAAGATTTTGTCTTGCTGACTCACGTTTTTCTGACTACTTTAATGTTTCTATAGTCTCATATTTATTTAAAATCGGGGAATACAAAAGCAAATCTTTCTTTTTGCCCCTTGACTTGTATACGGCTCCACTGATTTACTTTCTTGAAGGAAATCCTAACTATTTGGATGTCATAGATGCTTGATTTAAAGAAATGTTTTGCACTGAGTTTAGGCTTGTTACCTCATTTTTGACTATTGTGAAGTACATCATTTTGCTTGATACTCATCGTTTGGTTATTTTTCTACAATGCGATCGCTTGTTTATAAAATAGAGAAATGCGATCAGATGCCGGACGCAACAAAAGGTATACCCCGGCAAACACGGTGTATTAAACCTAACTTATAACCCTTATACTCAAATTTACAAGTAATATAGGTAACTACAGAGGTCAAATTGTAAAGATTGCTCATATCATAATGCTGAGGTATAAATCCATCTCAGTCAAGGTTGAATATTGAGTAAGAAATATTACGCGAATATGAAGAACCGAATTCTAGGTGCAGCCGCATTCTTAACCACGATTAGTTTGACAACAAGCGTACAAGCAGCAAATTCTGAACATATTAGCCAATTATTGGCAACTAAGCAATGTCAAAACTGTGATTTGACTAATGCAGGTTTAGTAATGGCTGACTTATCTGGAGCTAATTTGAGCGGGGCTAATCTCACAGGTGCAAACCTTAGCCGTGCAAACTTGAGCGGCGCAGATTTGCGGGGTGCAAACTTGAGTGGCGCTAGTTTATTTGGTGTTAATCTGAGCGAAGCTAAATTTAGTGGGGCAAATTTGGCGGGTGCTGATTTGAGAAATACTTATCTAGCAAATGCAGAAATGAAGGGTGCTTACTTAAATGGTGCTAACTTCCAAGGTGCAGTTGGTATACCATCACAAATTGCTTCACCAGAAGAATTTTATGCTTTGGGTGTAGCGGAAGGTCAAAAAGGCAATCAACAGCAAGCAATCAGTTATTTTAATCAAGCGATCGCTATTAAACCAGAATATGCTGGTGCTTATTTAGCTCGTGGTGTCGCCCGTTACCAAATACTAGATAGACAAGGTGCGTTCCAAGATGCCCAAGTTGCTGAAAAATTGTTTACATCCCAAAACAATGGTCCTGGAACACAAACAGCCCAAGCCTTTATTAAAGAACTGCAAACACCTGTAAATGATAAGGTAAGCCCTGGTAAACCCAGTTTCGTTGACTTTTTGGGAAGCCTTGGCTCAGTCTTGCTCCAGTTCTTCCCTTTCTGAGTGCTTTCTTTTTGAGGAGGAGAGTTGAAAGAATTCATAGCCAGTAAAGGTATTGTAATAAAAGCGATTACTGGATAAAACAAAAAATTTATATGACCTCAGTTTCTCCTCACAAAAAAGCCAAAGCCTTAAAACCTACCAGCCGCCGCCCTGCTAAAGAACTTTGTAGCGAGTGCGGACTATGCGATACATACTATATTCACTATGTCAAGGAAGCCTGCGCTTTTATTAATCAGCAAATAGGCGAACTTGAAGAAGAAACGCACATGCGATCGCGCCATCTCGACAACCCTGATGAGCTATACTTTGGTGTCCACCAAGACATGATGGCGGCGCGAAAACAGCAGCCCATCGAAGGCGCACAATGGACGGGTATTGTTAGCAGCATTGCGATTGAAATGCTCAATCGCGGCTTAGTTGAAGGTGTCATCTGTGTGCAAAACACCAAAGAAGACCGCTTTCAACCCATGCCCATCATCGCCCGAACTCCAGAAGAAATACTAGCTGCGCGGGTAAATAAACCAACACTTTCCCCTAACCTTTCCGTATTGGAACAGATCGAAAAATCGGGGATGAAGCGGCTTTTGGTAATTGGTGTTGGTTGCCAAATCCAGGCGTTACGAGCCGTAGAAAAACAACTGGGTTTAGAAAAACTATATGTTTTGGGTACACCCTGCGTAGACAATGTTAATCGCGCCGGACTACAAAAATTCTTAGAAACCACCAGCCGATCGCCAGAGACAGTTGTGCATTACGAATTCATGCAAGACTTCCGGGTTCACTTCAAACATGAGGATGGCTCATTAGAAACAGTGCCTTTCTTTGGCTTGAAGACTAACAAACTCAAAGATGTCTTTGCCCCATCTTGTATGAGTTGCTTTGATTACGTCAACTCTCTAGCCGATTTAGTCGTTGGTTACATGGGCGCACCTTTTGGCTGGCAATGGATTGTAGTTAGAAATGACACTGGTAAGGAAATGCTAGATTTAGTGCAAGACCAGTTAGACACCCAACCAGTTACGTCTAAAGGCGATCGCAAGGAAGCTGTACAACAAAGTATTCCCGCTTACGATAAAGGCGTTACCCTCCCTATGTGGGCAGCGAAACTCATGGGTGTGGTGATTGAAAAAATTGGCCCCAAAGGTTTGGAATATGCGCGGTTTTCCATTGATTCTCACTTTACTCGCAATTATTTATATGTAAAGCGAAATCATCCAGAGAAATTAGAAGCGCACGTTCCAGAGTTTGCCAAGCGTATTGTTGATCAATATAAATTACCAGAATAAAAATTGGGAATTGGGAATTGGGAATAAGGTTAAGAGGTGGATGAACCGAGTTCTGAAGTCGATGAATCACTTTCTAATTCCCCTTGTCCCCTTGTCCCCTTGTCCCCTGCCTCCCCCGCTTCCTCTGCTCCCCTGCCCCCTGCTCCCCTGCCCCCTGCTCCCCTGCCTCCCGCTCAGTTGTAACTACTAGCTTGACGAGTAAACATTAAGTGATACTGTCCCCCTAGTGCAATGAGTTCGTCATGAGTGCCTACCTCGATAATTTGACCGTGTTCTAGGACTACTACTCGGTCTGCTAGTTTTGCTAAGGCGAGGCGATGGCTGACTACAACGGCTATTCTCCCCTTGGACAGAGTACGCAAAATATTGTAAATCTCATGTTCTGTTTTGGGGTCAAGGTTTGCTGTTGGCTCATCAAGTATGAGTAATTCGGCTGGAGACAGTCGCAACAAAGCACGAGCGATCGCTAATCTCTGCCATTGTCCTCCTGATAAATCAATACCACCCTCTAGCTGTTTGCCTAAGAGGGTTTCCAAACCTTGATCTAGCTTCTCAATTACTCTAGTCAAACCAGCCTCAGCGATCGCTTCCCTAATTGCTTCATCATCCTGCATTTTAGGTAAATCCCCAAAGGCAACATTTTCGCGCACGGTAGTCGGAAAACGAGCGTAATCTTGCATAACTACATCAATCCGCGATCGCAAATCTTCTAAGGGGAGCGATCGTAAATCTTGCCCATTCCAAATAATCGCACCTTGGCTAGGGTCATAAAGGCGACACAATAGCTTGGCTAAAGTGGTCTTGCCAGCACCATTTTCACCCACCAATACAATCATCTCATTGGGGTGAATTTTCAGATTGATATTTTTCAGGATGGGGTGATTACTATTGGGATAGGTAAAGGATAGATTTTCAATGAAAATACCTGTCTGCAATGCTTCACTTGATAAAGCTTGCCGATTCCCATTTATTTGAAAGTTCTGATTGTTAACAGCCGATTCCTTGATTTCTCCCCATGACTTTGATTGAGAACCGGATAATTGCGGCTCTAATTCCAAAAGTTGGAAAATGGGCGTTGTTGCCAGTGCAATATCATACAGCTCTGACCCACCAGACATCAAATTATCCAAACTTCGACGCACTTCTAAAATTACCCCAGTGTAAAGCGCCAAATCCCCTAAAGTATGAGTTCCACCTAGCACTCCCTGAACTACGTACAGGTAAGGTAACGCAAAGCCTAAGCCACTGAGTAAAGACCAACTAATAACCGCCGTTGTCCCCCGACGGCGAATCTGTTCCATTGCTCTAAAAATGGTGCGGTAAAGTCCGTGCCAACGTTCTAATAGTAAGGGTTGCAAGCTAAACAAGCGTATTTCTTTGGCGTATATTTCCCCAGTTAAAACCGTTTTATATAAGTTCATTTCCCGAAGAACACTGGCTTGGGTTTTTTCTACCCTCCAAACTTGCTTGCGGTATTTCCTTTCTACATACATAGCAGGGGTGACGCAGATAAACAAAATTAGGGGTATCCACCAAGCAAGGGATACCGAAAGCAGTATGGCTGGAATGAAGATAAAAATTCCCTCTAGCATCATCACCAGCCTGACACAAAGCTCTGGAAGTCGTTGCATTCCCTTTTCGGTCAACTGCAACAAATTGAGCAAATCGGGTGTTTCAAACAGGGCAATATCTTCAAAAGTGGCAACCTTCTCAATCACTTGTCCTTGAATAAAGCCTGTAATGCGATCGCGCAGGGAAGTATATACAAAGCTATTGATGTTAGCGATCGCATCACTTACCAAATTCACCAGCAATGAACCTGCAATACTGGAGAGTAGCAGAGGTTGGGAAAGTATCAAGGCGATCGCATTCTGCGTTGTTCCCGTACTCAATAAGCGGGTAATTTCATCAATAATCAATTTGTTGAGCCAAATGGCGATCGCTGGGCCTGCACCACCCATTAATGTCAAAATTGCCACATAGCGTAGCTCCTTTGGAACTACTTGCATCACCGTCGTCACACTCCGGCGAAATGCTTGGAATGGAGAAATTTCAATTATTTGCATATATTTTAAAGTAGCAAATAATAGCAAAGTTCTCAGACCGACGTTGTGATCTCAGTTTCAATCAGTAGAGAGCAATGCCCCTATGCACTGATATCAAGTTAATAGCAGATATGACCGTAGGCGTAGCTTGCTTCCACGATGTGGTAAGGCAAAGCTGACTACGCAGGCATTGCACAGGTGAGTGAGAGAAAATTTTGAGAATTGAGCGATAATTTTCCGAAATTGATAATCTAAGTTTGGTAGTAATTACCAGAACACTGATTTATAAATAACTTCTATAACTAGCCTTGGGGAAATATGGCCCCACAAAAACCTGGTCTTCATGACCGGGTTTTTTGGCATTGCTGAAATATGTACTTCCTTTGCGCTCTTCTCTGACGAGACGCTGCGCGAATGTGTCCTTTGGGATTTGTTCTTTTACCCCTCTTCGCAGTCCAAAGAGGGGTTAGGGGTGAAGTTAAGCCGGATAAATCCGCAATCTTCTATTTGGTTCTTCGCCAAAACTATGCGACTTGAGGCGATAATGTTCTACCAACTCATGTTGCATTTTGCGGACTTGCGGAGAACGCGGTAATAACTCTACTGGTTGTCCTTTCGGAATCACAATTTGCTCAACAGCAAGTCTAGCTTCTTCCAAGGCATCCATCTCATCATCGCTACCACTGTGCAAAAACAGTTGCAGTTCGAGGTCATCGGTCATTTCTGGATCGTCCATGTTCAGCAACCGCCGCAAGCCACGGGTAATTTGCGGAATAGTGCTGGACTTAATCATGTGGATGGGTACATGACGGGCTTTGGCCATTTGGCGTAATTTGGCGTGGTTCTTGACGTGCGATCGCAGTGCTAAAATTGCATCAGCACTATCTATATCTTTTGTCAATACCACGGGTAAAGTTAGCACGCTAATTACCTGTTCTAGTTGATGGCGGCTAACGCCATAAGGGTAAACGTGCAGTGGCAAATCTTCACCATTTGGCCCTGGCACTCTTGTCGCAGCATCTAAATCAATGCTCTCAGAATAATTGAAGGATTCATCCAGCAATCGATCAAACTCACTACGCCCAGTCACCCGTTCTACAGGCAATTGCGGTAGTGCAACCATTTGTCCCGAAGAACGCCAGCCATTAGATGGTCGTGCCGGTGGGAAAGATTCTTCCACTGTCCCTAACTGTCCACCGCGACCGTTGACAACAGCTAACTGCCTTGTCACCGCAACTTTGCCGTGGTCATCAACGGTTCTCGTTTGTGGGGTAGCCTGACGACCTCGCAGCAGATTATCTACTGTGTCAGCAACGCTTTCGTGTACTACCCAACGTTGGCGTTCCAACATTTCCACAGCAATTTCAAAGGTAGGAGGGGCTTTCCGCTCCAAAACAGTCTTTTGAGAGCCTCGCCGTCTGGCTTCGTCATCTCCCAAAGTCACAGCTTGGATACCCCCAACTAAATCAGCCAGGGTAGGGTTTTTAATCAGATTTTCGATCTGATTCCCGTGGGCAGTACCTACTAACTGTACGCCCCGTTCAGCAATAGTACGAGCCGCTAAAGCTTCCAGTTCTGTACCAATTTCATCAATGACAATGACTTCTGGCATGTGGTTTTCCACTGCCTCAATCATCACCTGATGCTGTTGTTCTGGATGAGCCACTTGCATCCGCCGAGCGCGACCAATGGCGGGGTGGGCAACATCACCATCTCCAGCGATTTCGTTGGAGGTGTCAATAATCACCACTCGCTTATGTAGATCGTCTGCCAAAACCCGGGCAATTTCCCGTAAGGCAGTAGTTTTGCCCACGCCTGGACGACCGAGCATGAGAATCGATTTACCAGTTTCTACCAAATCGCGGATCATGCCAATGGTTCCGAATACCGCCCGACCAACGCGACAGGTCAAGCCAATAATCTTACCAGTACGGTTACGGATCGCACTGATCCGATGCAAAGTTTGCTCAATTCCTGCTCGATTATCTCCGCCAAAAATTCCGACTCGTTGAATGCAATCATCTATCTGTTCTTGAGTAACGGGTATTTCGCTCAGATACTCAGCTTGATTAGGAAAGCGAGCTTCTGGGCGACGACCCAAATCCAAGACCACTTCTACTAAAATATCTCGTTTGGGATGACTCTCTAGTACTTGTTGCAGGTCTTGGGGCAAAATGTCTAATAACTTTTGGAGATCGTCTGTAATCGTCATGCTTTCTATGGTGACGGAAACAACAGTAAATCAGATACTTTCAGCTTCTAACTGTTCTCAAGCGCTCATTCAATGCTCAAACCTCCTACCTTGACTATACAAACATAAATTAAACATAAGTTACAGTATCTTCTTGTACCTAGTAATTATGCTTAATTAATGCTCACTCTCCCTTCTCTGAGATAACTTGATCTGGGAAACGAGAGAATGGGCAAGTTCTACAGCTTGCCAAAGTAATACTTCATCTTCTTCTAGGCAAACAGTCGCCTTCATATTGGTCTTACTTACCTCCTTATTCTCTAACTTTTCGAGAATTGGTGACAGCAGTACACGGGCGTAGCTACCGTAGGCGACCCCGGCGATATAGTGCTGAGTCATGAGTGCTGAGTGCTGAGTAATATAGTCTTTCTCAGCACCCATAACTCGGAACTCAGCACTGTTTAACAGTCCCATTGCCTTTAACTTAGCAACGGTATAGCTATTTGTGCCGCCTGCTAACTGCACATATCCCGGTAATTTCGCTGCCAAAACTTTCTGCCCTAATTTCACTGCGGCTATTGTCGTGCCATCGCCAATATCGCCACTCATAGAACGACCGTCGGTTTGCCAAATTAAAGCACTTTTGAGTGGGGCAATCAGGTCATACACTGCTCTTAGGTAATCAGTCATCCCTTCGCCATCGGGACAGCTGATGGCTAGTACCTTTAATTGATCGGCCCACGGTGAAATTGCCTGCCACAATCGCTGAAATTCTGCCAACCGCCCTACTTGTGTATGGATTTCTACGGCATCTACTCCTGTTGACATTATTAATGGCGCGATCGCTCCTGGCGTTGTCACATACGAGGCTGTATAAATTATACCATAAGGACAAATGGGGATGCAACGACCGCAGCCATAACATTTTTCGGATACTACTCCTGAAAAATCTTCTTTGATATTGTCAAATACGATTGCTTGTGCCGGACAAATCCTTTCACAGGGTCTAGGGCAGTCTCTAGGACACTCAGTAGGATTAAATTCTGCTTTGCGAAAATGGGGGTCTTCTCCATCGTTTAGGCTGACCATTAAAAAGGGTAAGTTGCCTTTGTAGTCAAAGCCTCGCTGTTGGGCATCTTGAGCTAGAGTTTTAGCTACTTGTAGCCCTGCTTGCGCTGCTGCAATCACTGCTGGATCAGCTGCAACATCTATGCAGTCAGCGCCCGCCAAAGTATAGGCTAAGGTTAAATTTCTGACTGCCGGCAAATGCTGGAAGCTAGCTCCGCAGATGAGCTTGAACCAGTCACCTTGTTTGAGAGATTGTAAAGGGACGAACAGATCAGTCACTATTCTATTATGCGTTTATGCGACTAAAAATAGTAGTCTGTAATCAAGAAAAAGTTCGGATTTCCTAAATTGGATATTGGGAATGGGGCATTGGGTATTGGCTATTATTGATTATTCATTCTTCTCTCCTACTGCCGCAGCTTTATGAGGAGCGATATACATGACAGTCAATGCAATAACTGTATTTTTTGTAGAAGACTCTGCTGTAGACAGAGCTTTGTATCAACGCTTCCTAGAGCGGGACGATCGCTACACTTATGATATTTACGAATTTGAGTCTGGAAATAAGGCGCTACAAGTATGCCTTGGGAAAATACCAGATGTGATTTTGTTGGACTATTTATTACCAGATTTAGACGGGCTGGAATTTCTCACTAAGTTACAGAGGCAAACTTTCAGCAGTCAAATTTCAGTAATTATGCTGACTGGACAGGGAGACGAAACGATCGCAGTCCAAGCTATCAAGAGTGGGGCGAATGATTATCTAGTTAAGGGAAAACTGACCCGAGAAAATTTTTGCCGAACGATTCATGGGGCAATCAAGCACAAGCAGCTAATGCAGCAGCTAGAAAGGCAACAGGAACAACAGCGCCTAGTAGGAGCGATCGCTCTGCATATCCGCAAATCTTTGCAGCTTCAAGACATTCTGACTACTAGTGTTCAAGAAGTCCGCCAGTTATTAAGTGCCGATCGGGTACTGGTATATCAATTCACTCCTCTTATGCAGGGCTGTATTGTATCAGAGTCGGTGTTACCGGAATGGAAATCAAGCTTGGGACTAGAGATTGAAGATACCTGTTTTCAACAAAGCCAGGGGGAAAAATATCGCCAAGGAAAAATTTGGACAACTACGAACATCTACGAAGCGGGTTTAAGTGAATGCCATCTGCAATTATTAGAACAGTTTCAGGTAAAGGCGAATTTAATTGTCCCCATTCTGGTAGAAAACATAGCGACTTCAGCAGTTGAACTCTGGGGGCTATTTATTGTGCATCAATGTTCTGCTCCCCGGCAATGGCAAGCATTTGAGGTGGAATTGCTCAACCAATTGACTGTACAATTAGCGATCGCTATTCAACAAGCCGAACTTTATCACAACCTCCAAATCTTCAACACTGAGTTAGAAGCCAAAGTCCAAGAACGCACTGCCAAATTGCAAGAAAGCGATCGCCGATTCCGTGCAATCTTTAATAACACTTTCCAATTTACAGGACTGCTAACACCATCTGGTATTTTACTGGAGGCTAACCAGACTGCGCTTAATTTTGCCGGACTTCAACTAGAAGATGTGATCAATCGCCCTTTTTGGGAAGCACACTGGTGGACAATTTCACCGCAAACTCAAGAAGAATTAAAACAAGCGATCGCTCGTTCAGCCCAAGGAGAGTTTGTCCGCTATGAAGTTGACGTTCTCGGTGCAAATAACCGAGTAGCAACCATCGATTTTTCACTGCGTCCGCTTCAAGACGAGACAGGTAAAGTCGTTTTGTTGATTCCAGAAGGGCGAGATATCACTGAACGTAAACAAACCGAACTCGCTTTGCATGAGCGAGAAGTGATGTTGCACTTGATTGGAGATAATCTGCCTAATGGTGCAGTTTATCGGGTGATCCGCGAACTGGATGGGAGGGATCGCTTTTCCTATCTGAGTGCGGGGATTGAAAGACTAATGGAAGTCAAAGCAAAAGATGCACTCAGAGATTCATCTCTGCTTTATCGGCAGTTTATCCCAGAGGATATTCCCCGTCTAGAGGAAGCCGTTGAAGAGTCTCGGCTAAATCTCTCTGTCTTTGATATTCAACTACGAATCCGAACGTCTAGTGGTCAACTCAAATGGTTTCATTTTCGTTCCACACCACGCCAGTTGCAGGATGGGCGTGTAGCTTGGGATGGGCTAGTGGTGGATGTCACTGACCTGAAGAACAATGAAGAAACCTTA
Organism: Nostoc sp.; assembly: GCF_036917775.1. Taxonomy (GTDB): domain Bacteria; phylum Cyanobacteriota; class Cyanobacteriia; order Cyanobacteriales; family Nostocaceae; genus Nostoc. Next base: position 98,234 of record NZ_JBALEQ010000024.1, on the reverse strand, counting down.
CGTAAAAGTCAATCTCGGCTAGAAGAATCACAGCGAGTTGCTCACCTTGGTAATTGGGAGTTTGAACTTGCCAGTGGCAAAATTACCTGGTCAAAAGGGCTTTTTGATCTCTTCAATCGAGAACCCGCACTTCTTGAACCAAGCTATGAGGAAAATCTGCAATTGTATCACCCTGAAGATGGGCAGAAATTGCACCAAGCTGTTGAGCGGGCGATCGCCACAGGTGAGTCCTACAAACAAATTCTCCGTGTACCCAAGCCAGATGGCTCTAATCGCTATTTTGAGGGCATTGGATATGCAGAATTCAACGCTGATGGAGAGGTGATTCGCCTTTATGGTACTGCCCAAGATGTCACCGAACGGGAAATTGCGCTACGCGATCGCCAAAAAGCGGAAGAAACCTTGCGCCAAAGTGAAGCATTGCTAGTCACTACTCAACAAATCGCCCATATAGGCAGTTGGGAATGGAACTTAGAAACGAAAAAGCGTTACTGGTCAAGGGAAACTTTTCACATTTTTGGTCTAAATTCAACTCAAAGCGAACCTACTCAGGCAGAATTACTCCAGATGGTTCACCCAGAGGATAGGGAACTGTTCCAGTCCAATCTTGAACGAGCGATTGCCCAAGAAGTCCCTTTCAATATTGAGTATCGAATTATCCGACCCGATAATTCAATGCGCTACCTTGAGGCCAGGGCAGAGATAGTTTATAACGCCCAAGGGAATGCAGTTAAGCTGTTAGGCTCTATTCTAGATATTACACAACGCAAACAAACCGAGTTAGAAATCATCCGCAGTCGTGACTTGTTAGAAGCTATCTATAATGAATCTACAGATGCGCTCTTTTTGGTGGATGTAGAAACATTACTGACCACTGACTGTAACGCTCGAGCAGTGGAACTATTTGGAGCCAAAAGTAAAGCTGAACTAATTAATATTGAAGGCCAAACGCTGCAAAAACAACAGTTTACCCCTGATGAGCTAGCCTCCATAACCAAAGAAATTAACCAGCAAGGATTTTGGAGTTTAGAAATTGAATATTTCACCAAAAAAGGTAATTTGTTTTGGGGAAATATTGCAGTCAAACAAATTAGGGTTGCTGGCAATGTGATGCACCTAGTACGAGTCACGGATATCACTGTGCGTAAGGGTGTTGAAGAAGAGCGCAAACAGGCAGAAATAGCCCTTCGAGAAAGTGAAGAACGACTACAATTAGCACTTGAAGCTTCTGGGGATGGTTTGTGGGACTGGAATATTCTCACTGGAGAAGTGTATTACAGCCCCCGCTATTTAGAAATGCTCGGATACAACTTTGATGAACTTCCACAGGATTGGAGTACTTGGGAGCGATTAGTTCATCCAGACGATCTACCTTGGGTTGAGGAAATTTTGGCAGCACACCTCAAGGATAGTTCAGTACCCTACAAATTTGACTATCGACTCAGAACTAAGTCTGGCGAATGGAAATGGATTGCCAACTATGGTAAGGTTGTCATCCGAGATGGAGAGGGTAATCCTTTGCGGATAACTGGTACTCATCGGGATATCAACGATCGCAAAATTCTGGAGCGAGAACTGGCTCACAAGCAAAAGTTATTGGATGCTTTCATCAATAGCGCACCTGTTGGCGTAAGCATTCTTGATCGAGAACTGCGTTTTTCATTTGTTAATGAAGCATTAGCAGAAATTAATGGCATTCCCGCAGCAGCGCATATTGGCAAAAGATTGGGGGAGATTGTCCCCGATTTGACACCAAACCTGGAGCAGGTGTTGCACCATGTTTCGACAACGGGTGAAACGATTCTGGATTTGGAAATCACTGGCGAAACCCCAAAACTTCCAGGTGTCATCAGAACTTGGCTAGCCTCCTATTTTCCGATTCAGTCTGAAGCCGATCAACCCATTAGTATAGGCATTGTTGTAGTTGAAATCAGCGATCGCAAACGTGCTGAACAGATGTTAGAGTTGCAAGCAGTAATTACCCGCAACATGGCAGAAGGAATTTGCCTAGTTCGTGCTACAGATGGCGTGTTCGTCTACACCAATCCTAAATTTGAGCAAATGTTTGGCTATGAACCTGGTGAATTAATCGGTCAACATGTGTCGATTGTCAACTACGGAGACGAACATACTACACCTGAAGAAGTGAATCAGGCAATTAGGACTGCTATTATTCAAAACGGTGAAGCTACTTATGAAGTTCATAATGTTAAGAAAGATGGCACCCCATTCTGGTGTAGGGCAAACGCTTGCATTTTTGGGCATCCTGAGTATGGAAGCGTCCTTGTAGCTGTCCAACAAGATATCACCGAGCATAAGCAAGCAGAGGAAAAAATCAAAGCCTCTCTTAAAGAAAAAGAAGTATTACTTAAAGAAATTCACCATCGCGTGAAGAACAATTTAGGAATTGTCAGCAGTTTGCTGCAAATGCAGTGCAGACGGACAAAAGATCCTGTGGTGACAGATGTTTTGCGCGATAGCCAAAACCGCATTGCCTCCATTGCCCTAGTTCATGAAAAACTATACCGCTCTGAAGACCTCGCTGATATTGATTTTGCTCAATACATCCCAGATTTAACAACTCATTTATTTGATTCTTATAATGTCAATTCCAGCCAAATTCACCTGAATATTCAAGTTGATGAAGCTAGCCTCGATATCGAAACTGCCATTCCTTGTGGCTTGATTATCAACGAACTGGTTTCCAATGCTTTGAAATATGCCTTTGTTGGTAATACCTTTGTTGGTAATATTAGGGGTGAAATTGAGGTTAAGTTTTATCAAGAATCCGAGTCTATTTTTACACTCATTATTCGAGATAATGGCCTTGGTTTACCTGAAAATTTTGATAGTAAGAAATCTAAAACACTGGGCATAACCCTTGTCCAAGGCTTAGTCAAACAGTTAAGAGGAAAACTCGAAATTAAATCTCACCAGGGAACACAGTTCAAAATTACTTTTACAAACAGCCGGATATAAAAATGATTGGCACCCCATCAAACACATATAAAAAGGAGACAGTTCGAATCCTTATTGTTGAAGATGAATATATTCTTGCCATCAACTTACAAGAAAGTTTAGAGTCTCTGGGATATACTGTTTTAGGTATTGCCGATTCAGCAGAAGAGGCAATTGAAAAAGCAACTGAGTCACGGCCAAACTTGATTTTAATGGATATCAGGTTACGCGGCGAAATGGACGGGATTCAGGCATCTGAGCAAATTTGGCGTAATTTGCAAATTCCTGTTATCTACCTTACAGGGCACTCAGATAAGAGTACTGTGGAGCGGGCAACACTGACATCACCCTTTGGGTATATTCTCAAACCCATCAAGGAACAAGAACTTTACGTTGCCATTCAAACAGCACTCAATCGCTACGATCGCGAGCAATTTTTCAGTTCTGTCCTTAGAGGGATTGGGGACGGTGTGATTGTAGTTGATCCTGAATTGCGCGTAAAGTACCTAAATCAGGCAGGTGAAGCATTAACAGGGTGGCGATGGCATGAAGCCAAGGGACGGATGTTAACAGAGGTGTTCCGACTCGTTGACGAACAAACTCAGATCCCTGTCCAAAATCCAATTATCGCCGCCCTTCAACAAGAAACTACTATCTATCTAGGCAGTGAAATTTTACTAATTACTAAAGAGGGGACAACTATACCAGTCGCGGATAGTGCGACTCCCCTCAGAGACAACAGTGGCATCATTACAGGAGCAGTATTAGTTTTTCGAGATGACACACAACGACGGCTCACCGAAGAACGCAATCTCGCAACTGAACGTGCCCAACAACTAGAAATTCAAGTGGCAGAACTCCAACGCCTGAACAAGTTGAAAGAGGATTTTCTCGCAACCACTTCTCATGAAATGCGAACCCCCTTGTCAAACATCAAAATGGCAATCTCCGCCCTAGAAAATATTCTTGAGCAGCAGGGTAGCTTAAATTCAAGCACACTTTCTCCATCTGAATCTGTAGCCCGCTACTTAAGTATCCTGCGTGAGCAGTGCGAACAAGAACTGAATCTAGTAGACAATTTGCTGCATATCCGAATGATTGATGCAGATGTCTATCCATTAGAATTAACGTCAATTCAACTTCAACATTGGCTGCCTCACGTCGCCGAGTATTTTGAAGAAAGTGCGAAAGCGAGGAAACAGACTTTGGAAGTTAGTATTGCGCCAAATTTACCACCTTTAGTTTCAGACTTGGCTAGCCTGACCGAAATTGTCTCAGAGTTACTCAATAATGCTTGTAAATATACTCCGCCTGAAGGACAGATTACAATGGATGTTCGGATAATCGACACCACAAAAACTCTTATAGAGGATGCTGAATCTGATCTATTAGATAATCCTCAAGTCCCCTACTTTCAAATTACAATTAGTAACTCTGGGGTAATAATCCCCACAACAGAACAATCTCGCATCTTTGAGCCATTTTACCGAATTCCTCAAAGCGATCGCTGGCAACATGGCGGCACAGGATTAGGTTTAGCATTAGTGAAGAAGTTAGTAGAATATCTCCAAGGCAAAATTGAAGTTACTAGTTCTCAGGGCTGGGCAAGCTTCACAGTTCAACTGCCGTTAAGCCTGTGAATAAAGAGGCAGGGCGCGGGGAGGGTGGGCAGGGCTGTTTCATTCCATTTCAAACAGGATTTGTCAAGATGGTTAGCGAGAAAATTGTAAGTGAGGGTGACGAGAAGATAAACTTTTAAGCACTTAAACAACAGTAAAATTGTTCATTTTCTTGGCACGCTGGTAACAAAAAAATCAATTTTAAATCGCTATAACCCTTGATATTTAACGCTCTTTAGGGAATGAAACAGCCCTGGGGAGGGTGGGGGGTGTGGGGAGTGTGGGAGGTGTGGGAGGTGTGGGGAGTGTGGGGAGTGTGGAAATTTAGTCAAGTAACCAATCATCTGGATAGGTAATCATCTTGACTAACCCACTAAGGACTTGATTGTAAGGAGCGTAGAGTTCTCTTCCTTGTTCGACCGTAAGATATTGACATTTCACAGCAAACTTTAACCAAACTTGAGTTTCTGCTGCCTCCGCCTCACAATCATTCAGTTTAGCGACAAAAGCGGCTTTATATCGCCGTTTTCTCCAAGCCTCTGCCATATTTGCACAGACAGAGCGAGATAGCGAAGCGGTAGCGAGTCTTCGAGCGTCGGAGCGACGAATTTGGTCAGTTAATGAATATTTTTCTTCAACTGGGAACTTTTTAGAATATTCAAAAATTTGCATTGCTGTCTCAAATGCTAATTGATAAATGGCTAAATCCTCATGAGTTCTAAAATACTTTTTCCCTTTTTCTTCCATCTTCTTTAATTTCGACCGTTCCATTCTTCATCTTCCCATACCTCCCACACTCCCCACCCTCCCCACCCTATGAGTGAGAAATTAGGGTTATCCTCTTCATTGACTGAGTTTACTGTTAGCTAATACTCAGGTTGCTCAATAGGAATTTCGATCGCAAACTCTGCTCCTTGCCCAACAGAAGAAGTGCAGGTAATCTTTCCTCGGTGTTTTTGGACGATAATCTGATAGCTGATAGATAATCCTAGCCCACTACCTTTGCCCACAGGTTTTGTGGTAAAAAATGGGTCAAATAAACGTGATCGCACCGACTCTTCTATACCAGGGCCATTATCTGCGATCGCAATTTTGATCGTATTTAAGTCTGTCACCTCTGTGTGAATCCTAATTTGGGGAGTAGGGAAGAGCCACTGCGGGTTTGAGGTTTCTCCGAGTGCAGGAACTGTTGTGTCTCCCCAATTAGAACTCCTCCCGTCAAGTGGCATTTGAGAATAAGGATTAAAAGATTGATTCCCCACTCCCCACTCCCCATTACCCCTTATTCCCAGAGGGGGTTCCATCTTTCCCATTCCCTCTTCTATGGCATCAATAGCATTATTCAATAAATGCATAAATACTTGGTTTAGTTCACTCACATAGCAAGTAACTAGGGGCAAGTTACCATAATCTTTAACTACAATAATTGCGGGACGGTCTGGTGCTTCTCTGAGTCGATGTTGTAACATCACCAAAGTGTTTTCGATGTCTTCATGGATATTTACCCGTTTCATCTCTGCTTCATCATGCCGAGAAAAGTGTTGTAGCGCCAAGACAATTTCCCGAATGCGATCGGAGCCTCTATACATTGCACCTATGAGGTTTTGTAGATCGTTAATCACAAAATTCAGGTCTACATCTTGGGATATTTGCTGAATTTTTGGCGTGGGTTTAGGATATTCTTGTTGATAAACTTCAATGAGATTTACTAGGTCTTGCACATATTGACCAGCATATTGGAGATTACCATAAATAAAACTGATAGGATTATTAATTTCATGAGCTAGCCCAGCCACTAGCTGCCCCAGCGCCACCATCTTTTCGTTCTGAATCTGTTGAACTTGAGCGGATTTTAAGTTATCAAGAGCCTCTTGCAATAAAAAGTTTTTTTCTTGCAGTCTAACTTGGAGCAAACGTAAATTAATCTGATTTTCAATTCGCAACACAACCTCTGCCCCATGAAAAGGTTTGGCAATATAATCTACACCACCAACATCAAAAGCTTTTACTTTATCCACAACATCATCCAGGGCGCTGATAAAAATTACTGGGACTTCACAAGTTTTATCGTCAGCCTTCAGTTGTTGACAAACTTCATAGCCATCCATCCCTGGCATGTTGATATCCAGCAAAATCACATCCGGCAAAACCATTTGACATGCAGTTAGTGCCATTTTACCGTTTAAAGCTTTGCGAACTTCAAAACCTTGTGCAGTCAACATTGCCGATAAAAGCCTTAAATTATCTGGCGTATCATCGACCACCAAAATATTTTTTTTATGATGGTTAGTTTGATTGAAATGCATTATGTATCAAAAGCTATGCTTGTAATAATTGAGGATAGTAAATGCTTATTTAAAATTACCCTGATTTTTTTGCTCAATTTCACCAAAATACTTATATTTATAGTTTAACTCCCACAGTGGCTTGAGAGTTTTATAAACTACCAGCTTGGCGAACCTGATAGCCTGCTTATAGCAGCTTATCTAGATAGCCCACACAGATAATCTAGCCGAACGCCAACAATAAAATTTTTCCCAATTGCTTAGTGGATAGCTACCATTGAGGTGATACGGCAAGCAACTTAACAACCAATTGTTGTTCTATGGGTTCAGAAAACAGAAATCCTTGAGCAAAATTACAATTTAGACTTCTCAACTGGGCTAACTGTTCTTCTGTTTCGACACCTTCAGCGATCGCACTCATACCCATTGAATTGGCAATGCCAATCATTGCTGGTACTAACCCCATATTTTCTTTGTTATCCTGCATACGTTTGACGAAAGATTTATCAATTTTGAGGGCATTTAAAGGAAAGCTGTGCAGATAACTTAAAGAAGAATATCCTGTGCCAAAGTCATCCATAATCAACTTTATGTTTCGTTGTTTTAGTTGTTGAAAAATTATCTTAATTGCATTGGTATTTTCCATAATTACACTTTCTGTTATTTCTAATTCTAAATATTTAGGATTTATTTTAGTTTCATAAATAATTTTGTCAATTTGTTCTACGAAATTTGGTTGTAAAAATAACCTAGCACTCAAATTGACACTAATAGTTAGAGGTTCTGGTGTCACTGGCTGATGTTGCCAGATGCTTAGTTGATTACAAGCTGACTGTAATACCCAAGTATTGATGGCATTAATTAAACCTGTTTCTTCTGCTACAGGAATAAAGTCTGTAGGAGGAACTAGACCACGAATTGGATGTTGCCAGCGCACCAAGGCTTCAAATCCAGAAATTCTACCTGTAATTAGAGAAACAATTGGCTGATAATAAACGAGGAATTCTTGCCTGGCAACAGCCCTTCGTAGGTCATTTTCTAACTCTAAAAGCTGAATAGCTTCCTGATGCATCGCTGGATTAAAAACATGATATTTGGCTCTTCCTTGAGCCTTAGCCCGATACATTGCCGTATCAGCATCCCGCAGCAAATACTCTGGGCGATCATAATCTTTATTGCCCCAACTAATGCCAATACTGGCATTCATAAAGACTTCATATCTTGATAGTTTAAAAGCAAGTGATAGCTGTTTTAGAATCCTATCGGCAACTTGAATTGCGATATTGATATCCGTAATATTTTCTAAGAGAATTCCAAATTCATCACCACCCAAACGGGCTAGAGTATCAATAGGTATGAGACACGCTTGCAGGCGACGAGCGATAGAAATCAGCAATTCATCTCCTACCAAATGACCAAGTGAATCATTGACAACTTTGAAGCGATCGCAGTCTAAAAAAAGTACTGCAAACTGATAACTGGCTTCTTGTTTGGCTCGATTGAGAGCATTATCTAGTCGTCTCATAAACAACACTCGGTTTGGCAATCCAGTCAGCGAATCATGCAGCGCTATATCTAATAGTTTACTTTGCAATTTCTGGCGGGAATTAATTTCTTTTTGAAGTTTTTGGAGAGCTTTTTCTAGCTCATCAGTTCGCTCTGTTACCCGATGTTCCAATTCTACATTTAGTTTCAATATTTCTAATCGCGCTGACCTCAATGCCAGCTGATTTTTTACGCGCACTAAAACTTCTTGAAACTCAAAAGGTTTAGTGATGTAGTCTACACCACCCACCTTAAAAGCTTTAACTTTGTCAAAAACATCATCTAAAGCGCTAATAAAAATCACCGGAATATCGGCTGTTAGCTCCCAAGCTTTCAATGCCTGACAAATTTCATAGCCATCTACTTCTGGCATCATAATATCGAGTAAAATCAGATCCGGCAATACTGTTTGAGTTGCTGTCAGTGCCATTTGCCAGTTCAAAGCTTTACGAACGTTATACCCTTCCCTTGTCAATATTGAGGATAAAACCCGCAGGTTGTCCGCCATATCGTCAACGATCAAAATATCTTTTTTATTAGGGTCTAAATGCTCGTAATTCATTCTACGTTTGTTCTAGTCAATTCCATAATTTTCTCAAACTGGTAGTTATTTGCTAAATCCCTGAGAACTTGCGATATCTGAACATTATCTGAGGGAATTTGCTTGACTAACTCTAAAATCAATTCATCGCTACAGCTGGCTGCGGCATAATGGATCTTTTGCAGCCACTCAGGTGGCATTTGTGATAAATGACTCAGGAGTTCAGCAAAACTGACAAATATCTGTGTAGCTTGCTCGGCAACTGCTGTATTTGGCTTTTCTACTTGATTGGTATACTTTACACCCAGATGTTGGCTTAGTTTTTCCAATAATACTTCCTGCGTGAATGGCTTGCGAATAAAATCATCGCAGCCAATAGATAAAATCTTCTGGCGTTCTTCCTCAAAGGCGCTAGCAGTTAGGGCAATAACGATTGTGTGTTTATTAAAACAATCTTGCCCTGTCTCCAGGAAGTCAAAAGAGGGAGTTAGGGCTTTTGGCGATCGCAAAATGGCCGCACCAGAAGTATCAAGATTGTGTTTCATAACACCAGCTATTTCTGATGTGGGAGAGGCTTTGTATATAGTTTTGAGAACTTCACAGTCATCTGAATCGGTTAACCCTCCGTTAAGATACTGGCTCCCGGATGATGTCAGTTGTTTAAATTTTGGCAACCTCCGCAATCTATTGGCTGTCCCATACCCTACTTGTTTACCTTTAATTATTCTTGTAGCTTCGTAGCCGTCCATGATCGGCATTCGCATATCCATAAAAATCAAGTTTGGGTGCCAAGATTCCCAATTATTAACTGCTTCCACACCATCTGTAGCTTCCCTGACTTCAAAGCCCAAAGATGTCAGAATTTTAACTAGCAGTAGACGGCTTTCTTTGGCATCATCAACTACTAAGATGCGGTATGCTTTTTCAGTCGGCGCTAAAGATAGAATTTGAGATTTAATTGGGTTTATCGGCATTTCTCTAGGACAAGCTAAAGCAATTTGAATATCAAAGGCAAATGTACTACCTATACCAGGAGTACTGCTAACTGTAATATCTCCCCCCATCAGTTGCACATATTTACGGCTAATTGCTAAACCTAGTCCTGTTCCCTGTTGAGATTTTCTACCGATTTCGGTTTGCTCAAAAGCCTCAAACAGCAAGCCAATTTCTTGTGGAGTAATACCGCAACCAGTGTCTTGTACCTCGAAGAAGAGGCGAGGATTATAAGAAAGATTTTCCTCCCTCATTTCCCCTTGCTCCCATCTCAGCCGTAGAGTTACTCTGCCAATATCAGTAAATTTGATGGCATTCCCCAAGAGGTTGAGCAAGACTTGAAATAGTTTATTTTCATCGGTATCTATATACTGAGGAATGTCGTGTGCATACTCAAAGACTATTTGTAAGCTCTTCGATGCAGCACGCAAATACAGCATCTCTTCTAAGTTATTCAATAGATGAATTAAGTCAAAGCTACTGCGATTTAATGTGATCCTCCCAGCTTCGATTTTAGACATTTCTAGAATGTCGTTAATTAAGTTAAGTAGATGTTCGCCAGCACGATTAATAATTGCCAAGTTTTCTTGATGTTCGCTAGATAACGAATAATCTCGGCTCATAACTTGGGTGAAACCAAGAATAGCGTTGAGTGGGGTACGCAGTTCGTGGCTCATGTTCGCCAGGAATTCGCTTTTGGCGAGGTTGGCGGCGGCGCTTCGCGCTGCTTCCCGAATGGCTGCTTGCTGTTCTTTAGCGGCGATTTTTTGCGATTGAATCAGTTCTTCTTGGGTGGTTTGCAGTTGCTCAATCACTTGCTGGAACTCTTCAGTACGTTTTTTGACTTGAGCTTCTAAGGTGCGATTATATTCTGCTAATAAGTTTTCTGCTTGTTTACGTTGGGTGATATCAAAAAAGGTAGCCATCGCAAAAGCCAAATTTCCCGATTCATCATAGATGGGTTTGCCCAAAACTTCAACGGGAATAATCTTGTCAATATGGCGAACTTCCATATCATCAATCCTGGTACTTTCCCCAAGCAATGCTCTCAAAATTGGTAGGCGATCGCTGGGGTAAAGTTGATCTGTGCCGGCAAGGTAAGCTTGATATACCTCTGACAATTGTTCGCCGCTAACTTCTGCGATCGCTCCTTGACCAAGAATTTGCTGCCCAATATGATTTGTGTAATAAGGTTCACCTTCCGCATCTATAATAAATACACCTACTGGCATAGCTTCTAAAAATTGAGTTAGCCGACTCTGACTTTCAGATAAAGCTTCATTTAAAACCTGCATCTGAGCATTCTTTGCCTCCAAAACACTGAAGGATGTTTGCAACTGCTTTGCCATAGTTTCAAATGAGTTGGCTAGTTCCCCTAACTCATCGGAGCGCTGAATTTCTGGTGTTTGCTCCCATTCACCTTGAGCAATTTTCTTAGCTGATGTGTTTAATTGTAAAATCGGCTTAATTACCCAGCGAGCAGTTAAAATCCCGATTCTTGTAGCCACTAAAAAAGCAACTATGCACAGCAAAACGGTGATGCGGGTGTTCTCATTAATTTGCTCCATAAATTCGCCTTCAGGAATCACCGCTACGATTAGCCAATCTAAACCCAGTTCATCCTTCCAACTTTTTACTTGGACAAAATAACGCATTCCATCGGCGCTAAAAGTTAGCTGTTGCTTCCCCACAATAAACCCAAGACTACCAAAGCGTTTGATCAAAGACTGGGTTGTGAGCCTAATTAAAGAATTTCGACTTTCTAATGCCGTTCGGCGTTTTATTTGACCATTAATGATGCTATATGGTGGTTCGGTAGAAGAAGCTACTATTAATCCAGAACGCTCTAAAATAAAAGTTTTACCCGATTGTTCGGTGTTTAATTTGGTTAAAAAGTTGCTGATTTGTGACAAAATTAAATCAACACTAATCACCCCAACCAGCTTGCGGCTCTGATCGTAAACAGGATAGCTAGAAGATATAGATAAAACTTCTGGTTTATCTTCCCATTGATAAATTTGACTCCAAACGGGTTTACCTGCCTTGACTGCATCTGTATACCACGCTTCTGTGCGAGGATCGTAATCTTTAACTTGCTGAAGCTGGCGACGATTTCCCTTCAAGTCTGAATCATAAATATAAAGTTTCCCAATACCATGCTTTTGACTCACTTCATTAATCAACAGCTTGCCATCATCTAAACGTTCAATACCGATAAATTCCCCTTTGGGGTTGGCAAAGCTGTTGTAGCCAACATTGAAAACCTGCATTTGTTTCCAAAAGTAATTTCCGGTAGTTTTAAAGTCAGAAAGGTTGAGCATACCTAACTCAACCGCATCTAAGTTAATTTGATTTATTTGCTTCGGAGTTGTTAAATAGTTATTAAGATGCTGTTCAATGCGATCGCAGATTTCATTTTCTAATTGGCTAGCAAGCTCTCTTACTGCTTTTTGTCCGTTTTGATACGAAAGATAGCCCACAAGCCCCACTGCCCCGCAAATTTGCAATATAAAGGGGACAATCAGAACATACTTTAGGGGCATCCTGGCGTAAACTTTGCCAACTAAGCAATTAAGAGATTTGACAGACTGAAGTTTGGATAACATTTTTGTTTAATTTTTCCCCAGTATATATTTGGGGCATTTTTGCTATGCCAGCTACATTTAATACCAAAAAAATTACGGTGTGTCATCACTTCAATCATGACACCTCTGAGAATATTGAGTATAAAAAAAGCATTAAAAATTTTGTTTGGATACTTGTCTGACTAGTTAAGTTTCTCCAACCTCCAATTTTCAAATTTTGCGTAGGCATAGCCGATTTGTACACATTACGGCTTAATTTGCTCAGTTTTATCTGGCAATGTATCAGTACATTTCCTCAGAACAACTGAAATTTAACCGATAAGCTACAGTATGCCATTCTAAAATTCAGGTTGCCATTAGCACCTAGTCCTAAATTTAATTTCTGATTGCTGAGGTCTTGATTTTCCAGTCTCGAAACCTCTGGACTTTCACAAAAACCTATATCTAACTACAACAATTTTAAAATTTTCATGCAAATACATAGTAATAACAAAAAAAATCCAAGAAAATTTACTTAGTGTGCTTTATTGTAAATAAATATTAAGTTTATTATAGAAGTATGTCAACTTTATCACCAATTTGTAAAATTTTTCCGGCTGAGGATATAGGCAATTGAGTATTAACACTCAATCTGTAAAAGTGATTAAAAGGCGATGAAGCCACCCAATTAGGTAGAATTGCTTGCCTCTGGGTTGCAAAGATTTTTTGAAAGCTTGGGTAAGCTTCCCCTGAGTAAGAATCGCGTGTTGGAACTATACAACGCTGGCATGGATTAACCCCAAAAAAATCTACATCTCCCACTCGAAAGGAGACTAAATCACCTTGTTCACTAAATAGCAGATCTTCCCAAAATGCTGGTACACCATCAATCTCGATATTGGCACGCATCCGACGGCGTATTTCATCTACACTTAAACCGGGAAACCAAGAAGCTACTTCTGTCAACGTTGCTGTACTAATTACTGTTGGGCCTGGCGAGTGTGTATCGTCAGGAAAGCCCATCAGAGAATTTTGCCTTAATGTCACAGCAAACTCAAAATAATTACTCAAAGTTGCTTCTAGGGCTTGCCGTTCGTCATCGAGATGAAAAACTTGTTGTGAATCGCCGCCTGGGATTTGTAGCGAAATAGTTCTATTGAAAAGTGCAAATTGTACCCTTAGTAAATGGATTTTAGCATGACGCTTGCCATTGACAAATTTGTCCCGCTCGTCAAAGATGGCAAACTCGCGGTCATGCTGTAGTGCGCCACTCGCAAGAACTCTAACCTTTTCAACTTCAACACCATCCAGTGATTTTACGGGATATAGTAAAATCTTGGCTAGGTAAGGCATCATAGCAATTTTAGATTTTAGATTAGGGACTGTTAAATCACCAATCTAAAATTATTTTGTGATTTAATCCACCTTACTAAATCTTCTTGAGCAAAAGCATCAAGCTAAATTATCCGTTATGGAGTTGTTTGGGGATATGGTGGTACTTTATCTATTCCCCCAACATGATTTAGAGGCCAAAAACGAACTACAGCCCTTCCAATAATATTCTGGCGAGGGACAACACCCCAACAGCGTCCATCATAACTATTGTTACGATTATCACCTAGTACTAAATATGAATCATCTGGTATAGTCTGGGGTTTTTCCAAAAAAGGTGGCTGTGGCCCTGATTGGCAAACATTAATAACTGTGCTTTGACCAGAACTGAGATAATTAGTTTCTGGAAGGGGTTTGTTGTTAATATAGACCTTGCCATTTCTGAGTTGTACTTGTTCTCCAGGTAAGCCAATTACTCTTTTAATAAAAGCATCCTGGTATTGTTCTTTTTGTAACTCTTTCGTGGGTGAAAATACTACGATATCTCCACGCTGCGGGTTAGCAAATTTATATTTCAACTTATCGACAATGATTTTGTCTGCCTCCCACTGGTTTGGCGTACCATGCAGAGTGGGTTCCATTGACCCAGAAGGAATCCAGCGTGCTTCAGCAACAAAGGTACGAATTCCCAGAGCTAAAACAATACTCAATACAATTGTTCTACCTAGCTCTGCGATCCAGGAATTATCGGGTTGTTGACTAGAGTTATTATCAGACACTTGATTTTGCATGAAATTACTTAACTGAAGGAAAGATGTAGGTAATTAACTCGCCTAGTGAGACTTTATCTGTTAATCTTAACGGGAAAATTTTAATTTCCTGGTTATGTTCGCATCTTGAGTACCAATTTTAGATTATTGATAAAGGGGGTTCTTCATAGATTAAAAATAAACTTTTTTTTAACGGTCAGCAAAAAATTTAACACTCAGAGCGCGACTAAGTTTAACCTAAAAACATAGTTATCTGTAATATATAACTCCCTACCTAAAAAAGTTAGCCTTATGTCATCTCCACAAATTTTATTGATTCGTCGCGCTCGCATAGTCCTACCCAATGGTGAAATGATGATTGGGGATGTGTTGACGCGCGATCGCCAAATAGTCGAAGTTGCGCCAGAAATCTCCCAAACAGCAGCAGTCACTGAAATTGACGCAGAAGGGTTAACTTTGTTGCCGGGAGTGATTGATCCGCAGGTACATTTCCGGGAACCTGGACTAGAATACAAGGAAGATTTATTCACCGCCAGTTGTGCCTGCGCTAAAGGTGGAGTCACTTCATTTTTAGAAATGCCCAATACGCGCCCCTTAACAACGACACAGCAGGCTTTAGACGACAAGCTATACCGGGCCTCACAAAAGTCCTTGGTTAATTATGGCTTTTTTATTGGGGCAACAGCAGAGAATCTTCCAGACTTGCTTTTAGCCAAACCCACACCGGGAATTAAGATTTTCATGGGGTCGATGCACGGTCAGTTGCTAGTTGATGGTGAAACAGCACTGGAGACGATATTTGCTAAAGGTGATCGCTTGATTGCTGTTCATGCCGAAGACCAAGCTAGAATCAACCAACGCCGCCAAGAATTTGCCAACATTCACGATCCAGCCGTTCACTCACAAATTCAAGATAATCAAGCGGCATTGTTGGCAACCCAACTGGCATTAAAACTTTCTCAAAAATATCACCGTCGTCTGCATATTCTGCATCTGTCAACAGCTGAAGAAGCAGATTTGCTGCGTCAGGAAAAACCTAGTTGGGTGACAGCAGAGGTAACGCCACAGCATTTAGTGTTGAACACCAGTGCTTATGAAAAGATTGGTACTTTAGCACAGATGAATCCACCTTTGCGATCGCCCCACGATAACGAAGTCCTTTGGCAAGCTTTACGCGATGGCGTGATTGATTTCATCGCTACAGATCACGCACCCCACACCTTAGAAGAAAAAGCTCAAGAATACCCCAATACTCCTTCAGGAATGCCTGGAGTGGAAACTTCCCTAGCTTTGATGTTAACTGCGGCGATGGAGGGAAAGTGTACTGTTTCCCAAGTTGTCAACTGGATGTCTAAGAATGTAGCTGTGGCTTATGGTATTCCCAATAAAGGAGCGATCGCACCTGGTTATGATGCCGATTTAGTGCTTGTAGATTTAAATACATACCGTCCAGTCCGGCGTGAGGAACTTTTAACTAAATGCCATTGGAGTCCATTTGAAGGCTGGAACCTCACCGGCTGGGCTACAACTACCATTGTCGGCGGTGAGATAGTTTATGATAAAGGCCAAGTAAATACCCAAGTGCGGGGTCAAGCTTTAACTTTCTTATAGCAAATGTTTATTTAAGCTTACGTAGTAGACAGATATTTATACATCAAAGCCATACTTGAGTCGGCAAGATTTTCATCTATCCAGAGTTAAGACTAGACCAATGCGGTTTAGTTAAAGCTAAAAGACGAAAATTTTTGTTTTTCCTTCTTTACCCTTTTAACCAAAGGGTATTGACTTGTTGCTGTATCAGAAATTGGTGTTATTAATTTTGCTGGGTTGCGAAATCCCCGACTTCTTCAAGAAGTCGGGGATCTGAACACCTTAGCCTTTCAGAAATAATCAAGGAGAATTACTATGTCCTTCAAAATTTTAGCTTTAGATGGTGGCGGTATTCGGGGAGTTATTGCAGCCCGAATGCTTAAACAAATAGAACAAGAAATTAGAAACCAGGGTAAAGGCAACTTCTTACACGAATATTTTGACCTCATTGCTGGCACTTCTACTGGTTCAATATTGACAGGGGGGATTGCTGTAGGAAAGACAAGTGATGAACTTATTAAAATGTATATAGATAAAGGTAAAGATATCTTTCCGCCGCATAGAAAAGAACTCTATAAAAACTTGCCGTCCACAATCAAATCAATTCTTAATGTATTTTCAGCATCTAAATATTCTCATGATGGAATTATTAGTGTCCTCAAAGATGCTTATAAATACACCAGAATAAAAGATATTGAAAAACCTATGATCTTGATTCTGGCTTACGATACGCTATATCGCAATACAACTTTTTTTACAAACTGTCATCCCGATCTAGGAGACAGATGGTACGATGACTGTTATTTATGGGAGATATGTACCGCTTCTGCCTCTGCACCTACTTTTTTTCCACCATACAAATTAGAACCTGTAGATAAAGAAAAATTTGGCGATTGGGAATTTCCACACATTGATGGAGGAGTTTCTGCTAACAATCCCTGTCTCGCAGCTTTGAGTTTAGTTATGAGGATCAGCCAGTCTTCAGTATCTCCAGAAATAAAGCAAAAATATAAACTAAATAATCTGCGATTGGAAGATATTTCTATCCTTTCTCTTGGCACAGGTCAAACTGGTGAACCATATCAATATAAGCAAATAAGTAAATGGAAAGGCTTAGACTGGGTACAAAATCTGACTAATATCTTTATGGAACCTACATCTGAGATTGATAGCACAATTTGCCGACAAATCATGGGTGGATACGAGTCTAAACGTTACTTGCGTCTTCAGTTTGAATTAAATGAGACATTTAAACCCAAGCCAAAAGAAACTTATAAAGATCCTCGGATTGTATTACCTCCAGAAGAGCGAAAAAACCGATTTACAGGTAAAAAAGTTACTCAAGAAATAGATAATACTAGTCCAGAGATTATTCAGCAGTTAATAGATACTACCTCGGCATTCATCGATCACGGTCTTACGTACTATACCAGAGATGACTCTGGCTTACCGATAAAAAAGGCGATCGCTTCTTTCATTAGAGAAAACTAGTGCATCCACGTAGATATATTGATATCAATTAATACAAGACAAAACATCTCGTATTTTTACATAACTATCGTAGAAATACGAGATGTTTTATTTAAAGCTGATAACAGTGATAGTTACAGATGTCAATAAAAGAATTTATTAGTATTCACAATTACTTAAATTAATTTTTTAACTGTTATATAAATCAGTATTATTCTGTATATATTGTGACTTCAATCCGGGTATATTGAGTATAAGGAAAAGTTAGATAACTTCTAGGTAGCTTGATGTTGTTTAACTTTTTTCTACTAGCTTTGACTGCTAAATAATCCAGATTTGTTCTCTTAATGAGAGTAGAGAACCAATCAGGTTAAATCAAGCTGACTAGGTGCTGCAAAACTCTCATTTAACCCAACAACAGTTTAACTTTTCTTAATTCATACACTATCTAAATCAGTTTTTTGACTGATTATTTATTGCAGCAATCAAGCTGCTGTTACAAAATTTTTTCACTTATTTTGGGTTGAAATAACAATGTTAGTGATTTACAGTGGTGAGCGTGGTAGTGGCAGATAGAAGGAGTGTGAAGTTCTCCCTCAACTATTAGCTATTAGCAAAAATTTTTTAGTGTTGCGATCTAAAAAAGTAAAATCTCTTGTACTTCGGTTGGGATATGAGCTTAGATAGCAGCAATGGCTTCACTAAGGGCACAATTGAATGGTATAAGTTCGACTTGACGAGTACCCCCATCCCCATAAGTCAAACTCACACTTAGATAACTATCTGGTTTGTAGGGCAATCGTTCCGCCCATTCAACTGCCACAATTCCTGGTATGAACTCAATACCTTCCCAATAACTTTCTAAATTTAGGGCTGCAACTTCTTGTGGTTCTAAGCGATATAAATCTAGGTGGTAAAGGGGAAGCCGTCCTTCTGTGTACTCATTAATTAGGGTGAAAGTGGGACTGACAATAGATTCAGGAATTCCCAAACCCTTACCAATACCTTGAACTAAGGTAGTTTTACCAGCGCCTAAATCACCTTCTAGTAAAATTACACTGCCAGCAGTCAGGGATTGACCGAGAGTAATACCTAAGCGTAGCGTCGCCTCTGTATCTGCAAGAAAAATTTTCATAACCGAGTCAAGACGTGATATTTCTCCTTTTTCCATGATGACCTCTACCGTACCACCGCAACAATACTTGTGCTAGTTTCTGCGGATTGTGACGGACAAAACCCGTTTCATCTTCATATAAAACATTAGCTGCAACAATCCTTCGCCCTAGCTGAGTTACAACTTCTCTATCTAGGAAAACTGGATGGGAATTTTGTTCGGCGTAGCGGATGAGTGATTGCTCTGATGGGGATTTTTTGTGGATTAGCACAGCATCAAATAGCTGTCTTTCTCCACAAGCAGCATCAATTGCTCTAATGTGATCTGCAACAGTGTAGCCTTCAGTTTCTCCTGGCTGAGTCATGATATTGCAGATATAAATCCGAGGGGCATCTGTTTGAGCGATCGCATCGGCAATTTCTGGTACTAATAAATTAGGAATGAGACTTGTATAAAGACTACCTGGCCCAATAATGATGTAATCAGCTTCTTTAATTGCCTTAATCGCTGCTGGTACCGCCGGCGGATTATCAGGAATACAGCCAATTTTGACAATTTTTCCTCCAGCTTTAGGAATGCTAGACTCGCCCTCAATGCGGCGACCATCGGTTAATTCAGCCCAGAGGCGAACATCACTGAGAGTTGCTGGTAGTACTTGTCCCCGTACCGCTAGCACCTTAGAACTGGCTGCAACTGCTTGTTCTAAATCTCCAGTAATATCACTCATTGCCGTTAAAAACAAATTGCCAAAACTGTGACCCGTTAACCCATCTCCAGCCCGAAAACGGTATTGAAACAATTCTGTTAACAACTTTTCTTCATCTGCTAGTGCAGCCAAACAATTGCGAATATCCCCTGGTGGTAGCACTCCAAATTCTTGACGCAACCGCCCAGAAGATCCACCATCATCAGCAACAGTGACAATAGCAGTAATATTAGCGCTGTAGGTTTTTAGTCCCCTCAACAACATAGAAAGCCCCGTACCACCACCAATTACTACTATTTTCGGGCCTCGGTACAATCTATGATGTGCCAACAAGACATCGATGAGTTCCTCTCCGCCTTCTGCCCTTAGTACTTTAGTAATTGAGCCGACAGTACGAGTTTGTCCCCAAAGCACTAACAGTAAGCCGCCAAGCAGCACCAAAGGGCCGCTAACATAGTTGGGTAAAATGTTGGTGATTACTCCAAGAAAACCCCTAAACAATTCGATCATCCAAAAAATTGGGGTCAGCTTAACCCAAATAGCTAACCCCAAACTCGCCAGCAGTACACCCCCAATACTGATCAACAACCAACGTTTTACCGATAGTCCAGGGGATAACCATTTGAACCACTGGTTAACCCGATAGGAAGTTCGAGAACGCGACTGCTTTTGCAGGGCGTTGAGGGCTTGTCTGAGAAAACCAATTGACATACCTGATTTACAGCAGTGCTACAAACAATAATTAACAGAAAATGTACACCACTTGGTTTTTAACACTAAGCGTGAAACTATTATATTTGTCAATTCCATTAGACTAAGAGCAAGTGGTCAAGATTGCCAGTATTCCTAGTTAAACAATACCCTGGTTTAGTAAAAGTGAATTGAATGGAAAAACGAATTTTAGGATTAGATCCAGGACTGGCAACTTTAGGGTTTGGGGTAATTACCTGCACACAAATTGCCAACAAGGTGCCAGAAACTACAGTAAATATGCTGGATTTCGGGGTAATTAAAACGTCAGCAGATGTAGAAATGGGACTGAGACTATGTACCTTGTTTGATGATTTACACACCGTGATGGAGGAATTTCAACCAGATTTGGTTGCGATCGAGAAACTATTCTTCTATCGAATGTCAAGTACA
Organism: Nostoc sp.; assembly: GCF_036917775.1. GTDB lineage: Bacteria > Cyanobacteriota > Cyanobacteriia > Cyanobacteriales > Nostocaceae > Nostoc. The sequence continues at coordinate 77,604 of NZ_JBALEQ010000024.1, read as the reverse complement.
ATTTTGGTTGCACAGGCGCGGGGTGTATTAATTTTGGTGTTGGGCCAGCGTCGTCTTCCTTATGTAGAGTTTACTCCGGCTCAAATTAAACAAGCTTTAACGGGATATGGTAATGCAGATAAGTTAGATGTGCAAGAGGCGGTAGCACGGGAGTTAGATTTAGATGAGATTCCCAAGCCAGATGATGCTGCTGATGCTTTGGCAGTGGCTTTGACGGCTTCTTATCAGCTGTAAACTAAACTGAAGAATAATTAATTGAACTGAAGTAAGCGTTCTATCTATATCTATATAATAATTGATGGCGATGAGGGCGATCGCTTGAACCGATCAACAATGAGCGATCGCTCATGGCATTCAATCACTTCATAAATTCTCACTAAGCTTATATTAGACGGTATAATATTTCGCCAGCTTTCGGCACAAGTAAGATTCCTTCATCCTCACGGTTAGCCCATTCTGTGGGTCGTATGGTAGCCGGATCGCGATAGTTTAAGTTATGAGCAGCACAGCGTTCAGCAGAAATACCAGTGGCTAAAGTGACGCGAATCCGCGCTTGTTCCCCTTCTATCAAATCAAATGTACCCATACCTTTTAAGTGAGTGCTATGAGCCAGCACTCCACCGGGATAGGCTTGAAATTTATCCCACTGTTTGAGGAAATAATCCCGTACATGATAGCCAATTTGAGACAGAATTTCACCGTGTGTGTAGCTAAACTCAGTAATGTGAGGGGCATATATAATTACTTCGCCTCCGTCAGCCACTACTGGCTCTAGCTTGTACATTCCTTTCGCGGCTGTCCAAATATCATCATACATTTCGGGCATTATTGAAAGCACTTGTTTAAAAGGCTGATTTACATAAGTAATATGCAGTTTGTCGGATAATTTTGCGGCGGCTTCCCAGGCTGACTCTGGTTTATCGATGTAAAGTCCTGCTAGCTGATTTGTTTTGGGTGCAACCACCATCGCCAAGCAAAGTTTCGGTGTAGAAATTAGGTTAGCGGCTCGGTTAATCAAGCGCCGAACTGGTGTTATTCCCGATGTACCAATGATTTCGTAACTGGTTATTAAAGCACCTAACCAGTGGGATATATCAATTACTTCTTGACCACCAATACCGGGAAAAAAGTATTTATTTCCACCAGAAAAACCGACAACTTCGTGGGGAAACACAGGGCCGCAAATCATTATTAGATCGTACTGTGTTACAAGCTTGTTAACCCTGACTTCAACGGACTGATGTAGCATTCCCCGGCTAATTTCTGCTATCTCATCTGCCGAAATTACTCCACAGGAAATAAAGGTATCTGGCTCATTCCAGAGGTGGTTAAATATACGAACTTTTTTAAAGGTTGTCTCTCGCTCTTTTGGTGTCACCCCCACTAAGTGATTAATCTGTTCTTCACTCATAGGATTATGTGTACCCAGAGCGATCAAAAAATCTAGAGCCGGAACTCTTTTACCCAACTCCTGATGCAGCAATCGAAATATTTGCGGGATGGGAGCAGTGCGAGTGCCATCTGGAATTAATACTAAAATACGCTGTCCATCTAACTGACGATCTGCCAAAGCTTGATGAACTAGCCCAGAAATTTGCTCATCGGAAAGTATTCCGTTATTTACAGCCAGTGAATACATAATTAAACTCCACTGTAGATACTGAACCCACCGTCTACTGGTACGACTACCCCATTCACAAAACTAGAACCAGAACTGCATAACCAAATTAAGGTACTGAGTAATTCGTCCGGTGTTCCGAAGCGTCCGGCGGGGGTATGATCGATGATTTTCTGCCCGCGCAAGGTCAAACTGCCATCTGAATTTAGGAGTAAATCTCGATTTTGTTCTCCAACAAAGAAACCTGGCGCGATCGCATTTACTCGCATTCCATCCCCATACTTCTGGGCAAGTTCGACGGCTAACCAGCGTGTAAAGTTATCTATCCCAGCTTTAGCGGCTGAGTAACCAACCACTCGACTAATCACTCGGATGGCAGACATAGAAGATATATTGACAATACAACCGTGGGGCTGTTTTTTTTCAACCATTGCTTGACCAAAAACTTGGCTGGGGAGTAGCGTACCGAGTAAGTTGAGGCTGACTACTTCCTCAAAAGCTGTGTGTGGCATCTCAAAAATAGTCGCATCAGGAGTAATTGTGGCAGCCGGAATATTACCGCCAGCCGAGTTTACCAAGATGTCTATTTGACCCCAACGCTGTATGATTTTATCTCTGGCTATTTCTAATTGAGAGCGATCGCTAACATCTGCCAGTACAGCCATACTTTCTCCACCGCTAGCTGTAATATCAGCTACTACTGCACTCGCCCGTGTTTCATTGCGACCTAGAACGACTACTCGCGCTCCAGCAAGGGCTAAACCCTTTGCCATTGCTCCACCAAGTACACCAGAACCGCCTGTAACTACTGCTACCTGATCTTTTAAGCTAAAAAGTTTATTTAAAATCAAATCTGACATCTTATTTCAATCCGTTTTAAAGTCTTTACTCTGTGCCCTCTGCGCCTCTGCGGTTCAATAAATTTCTTTGAAACCGCAGAGGCGCAGAGAGCGCTGAGAAAAAATAAGAGATTTTACGAGTCACGTTGAGAAGGCTAATTCTAGTAGCTTGATTTGTATTAGTCTAATTTGTAAGCACTTTTAGCAAGGTCGTAAGCTAAAGCGCGTGCCATATCATACCCTTCCTCTTCGTCAACTAATCCTCGTATTACTAATCCAGCTAACCAGTTACAAGCTACCCGCCGCCAAACATTATGACGAGCCGGAATAGAAACGAAAGCGCGGGTATCATCGTTAAACCCAGCAGTATTGTAAATTCCGGCAGTTTCCATTACCTGATTGAAGTAGCGTTCCATGCCATTTACGCTGTCGTGAAACCACCAAGGCGGCCCGAGCAATATAGTAGGATAATGACCAGCTAAAGGAGCCATCTCTCGGCTATAAGTGCTTTCATCCATACCAAAAATAATTAAACGGAAGCGCTGATCGTTCCCATAAGCTGACAACAATGGGTGCAGATTTCGAGTCCATTCTATATTGAGGGGAATATCAGCACCTTTATCAGATCCAAATTTCTCAAACAAAGCTGGGTTATGGTTACGCATAACACCACAATGGATTTGCATCACCAAACCATCTTCTACACTCATCCGAGCCATTTCCATGAAAATATGACCGGTAAACTGCTCTACATCTCTTGGATTCAGTTTGCCGATTAATGCTCTAGCAAAGATAGCTTCTGCTTCTTGGTCGGAAAGGCTTGTGGTATAAGGCGTAGCTGCACCTTGATCGGTAGCTGTTGCACCCATTTTTTTAAATATTGCCCGACGTTCTTCTAAAGCTTGCACAAAAGTAGCGTAACTGCTAATTTCTCTACCGATACTGCTTTCCAATTTGGTCAGATTTTCCCGCCAACCAGGAGCATCTAGGTTAACTACTGCATCTGGTCGAAAAGTCGGTCTAATTTGAGTGAAACCTTCTTCGTGGAGCGATCGCTGATTCTCTAGGTTATCACTGGCTGCATCGGTAGTACAAAGCACTTCGATGTTAAAGCGTTTGAATAAAGCACGTGGGGAAAACTCAGGTAAGGCTAATAAACCTTCCAGATAATCATAGATACGTCCAGCATTACGATAATTTAAAGCTTCATCCACCCCAAAGACATTAGTTAATTCTTCTTTGAGCCACAACCCTGATGGAGTACCCTGGAATAGATAAAAATGTTCAGCGAACAATTGCCAGATTTTCCGGTGGTCAGTTTCTGGCGGTGCATCACGAGTAGGTATGCCTAAAGCTTCCAAAGGAACACCCCGACTATAAAGCATCCGCAAAATGTAGTGGTTAGGGATAATAAATAATTCGGTTGGTGAACCAAAACGGGCTGCTGGATTAGCTAACAGGGCTGGATCTACATGGCCGTGTGGGCAGACCAAAGGTAATGCAGATATGCTATCAAACAATTGATGGGCTAGTCGTCTTTGAACTGGTTCTGGAGAAAAGCAGCGATCGGGAGATAAAATAGGTTTTTTGGTTAACATATTAACACTCTTCTATGACTCTCACGAGATAAAATCAGAAACTTTTCTTGTCATTAATTTTTAATTACGAATTACGTTAGCGTAGCGGGGCGTAGCCCATTACGAATTATTAATGCACTACTACCACGCTCTACTAGAAAAGGAGATAAAATGCGGTTTTCCACAGTCTTTTCTTCTAATAAATCAAGTAACATTTGCATGGCTATGCCACCAATTTCTAACATTGGCTGGCTGACTGTTGTAAGTGTCGGTGTAACGTAACTACCTAAAGCAATACCATCAAATCCAACCAGGCTTAAATTTCGTGGCACTAAAATACCTAGTTCTTGGCAAGCTAAAAGAGCGCCAACCGCCACCATGTCGTTGTAACAAAAGATGCCTGTTACCTCAGCAGTCAATAGTTTAGATAGCATATTTTGTCCGGTGGCGACATCGCTGATTCTGGTATCATATTCGTCACTAATTGCAACCCAATCAGGATTTTGTGGTAGACCAGCTTCAGCAAGAGCCATTTGATATCCTTCTAGGCGATCGCGGTTTGACCTGCTGCGATCGCTTACACCCAGATAACCAATGGTGGTGTGTCCCAGATTTATGAGATGCTGTGTGGCTAATCTAGCACCTAAGCGATCGTCTATTGCCACTGAGTGAAATATTTCAGGTTGATCTTCAGTCTGGCTATTAATCAGAACTGTTGGTACAGCAATTTGGGTTAGCTGCTTTATATGCTGTTTACTAATCCGTGAGTCGGCTATTAAAATTCCGTCTACTCTCCGACGATGAAAGGTATCAATAGCTGCCATTTCCTGCTCAAAATCTCGGTGTGAAGCACTTAACAAAACACTCAATCCGGCTGGTCTAGCTATCTGTTCAATGCCATCTACTACTTCAGCAAAAAAGGGATCTGCAATGGAAGTTACTACTACACCAATGGTATTAGTACGCTTATTTTGCAAACTTTGAGCAATAGCATTTGGCACATAGTTCATCTCCTGCGCCAGCTGCTTAATTTCTTCTCGCACTTTTGGGCTAATAAGAGCATTATCTCGCAAAGCACGTGAAACTGTGGAATGAGAAACACCTGCTCTCCGAGCAATATCTTCAATTGAAATTCTTCGTTTATTCATTTTTTAGTTTAGATTTTAAAATAATGCACACGTGTGCATTTGTATGTATTATAGAAAATAATGGTTATTTGTCAAGAGATTTTAATACAACTCTTTGCATACAAAAATTCAATAGTCTTACCTCCTGTCCTTTTCCTCAATAACTTAACTTTTCTTCAAAAAATATGATTATTATCGTCATGGGTGTATCTGGTTCTGGCAAAACCACTATAGGAAAACTGCTAGCAGACTCTTTAGGCTGGGAATTTAGTGACGCTGATAGTTTCCATTCACCAGAGAATGTTGAGAAAATGCGGCGCGGTATCCCGTTGACTGAAGCTGACAGGATGCCTTGGTTGCAAGATTTGCAAACAGCCATCAAACATTGGCTGCAAGAAAATAAAAATGTCGTGCTAGCGTGTTCGGCTTTAAAAGAAAGCTATCGGCAATTTTTGGTATCGGATAGCGTTCGCACTAAGTTAGTCTACCTCAAAGGGCCTTATGAGTTGATTCAAATGCGGTTGCAAGAGCGTAGCAATCATTACATGAGCGAAAAACTTCTCAATAGCCAGTTTGATACTCTCGAAGAGCCATTAGACACCATATCTATGGATGTCGCACAACCACCCCAGATTATTGTCCAGAATATTAGAACGGCTTTGAGACTTTAGCTGATTGGTTAAAATCGTAAAGTTAAGATTAATCACGTCTTTAGGAAAACATGAACTTTTGGCAACTAAATACGTCGGATGTAAGTCTACAGAAGTTTTAAAAGCAACCACCTCACTGTAGTGGTAGGAGAAAAGTAGTGTTTCTAAGATTAGCGCAACAACATCAAGAATTCGTTCAAGATTTGGTAATGAACTTACAAGCCTTGACAATTATTCTTGAGCGGCGTGGGTATTCTGCCTCATGTTATACGTGCGGCGACCAAATGAAGAGTGCTTCATTTATGGTTAGCCTACGAGAAAAGCATCTGATTCGTTTTGTAGTGTCTGATTACGGAATTACTTGGATGGAATTATGGGACGATCGCGAATTAATGAAGTTAGAGGGTGCAGAAGCAATAAAACAATTGCAAGAGTTGGCTAATATTATCAAGTATTCGCACACCATACAATTGACAACTTAATACTCCTCTAGGTAAAGCTGACAAAAACTTAATATAGATTGTACATAAGTGTGTATAAAGCTATTTATTCAAAAATCTATCCAACAGATAAATTATCTGTTGGTATAAAATTATTCCTATATAGATTGTATAAGTACTTGGTTGTAAGTCTGCGCTCTACATTCCGTGTATATCAATACTTTTGTCTCATCCCGATTGGATTGTAAAAAATACTTGACGAAGTGTGTTGTACAGAGTTTTACAGATGGAAAAGAAACTTAACACACGTCTTTGCACACGTGTGCAAAAATAAATCAATTACAGCTTTTGCACACCTGTGCATAAATTGATTCCCAAAGTCCGATTTAGAAAATCAATACCGACAAGTAACAAGATATGTCTCCAATACTTGTCGGTTAAGGGGAAGGGGGAAGAAAAAACCTTTAACCTTTTCCCCAAACCCAATTCCGAGTTAAAAATCCTTAACCGAGCAGTATTGGATATGTCTCAGATTTTAAAGAATTCCATCGAACAAGCTCAAAACAACCCCTTAAATTCGCTAGAAGAGTGGGAAGAAGACTTACTCAATCGCTATCCCAATCCAGATCGCATAGTTAAAGAAGGTAAAACCACCGAAGAGTATAGGAATTACCAAACGCCTACTAGAGATACAGTGAAAGAATTTTATCGGTTAAATCATATTAATCAAACATATAATTTTGTCCTTGAAAAAGAAAAGAATTTTCTCAAGTTTGATAAAAAAGAAATGTCTGTTTGGGATGCAGTTGAATTTTTGAATCAATTAGTAGATGATTCAGATCCCGATACAGATATGGATCAGTTACAGCATCTATTGCAAACATCAGAAGCCATACGCGCCGATGGTCATCCTGATTGGATGGTACTTACCGGCTTCTTTCACGATATGGGGAAGGTACTTTGTCTATTTGGTGAGCCTCAATGGGCTACTGTCGGTGATACTTATCCTGTGGGTTGTGCATTTTCTGATAAAATTGTTTTCTCGGAATTTTTCAAAGAAAACCCTGATTACAATAACCCCAATTACAACACTAAATATGGTATTTACGAGCCGAATTGTGGATTGAGCAATGTACATATTTCATGGGGTCATGATGAATATTTTTATCAGATGATGAAAAACTATTTACCTGAACCTGCATTGTATATGCTTCGCTATCACTCATTTTATCCTCAACACCGCGAAAACGCATATAACCATTTGATGGATAATCACGATCGCAAAATGTTCAAATGGGTTAAATTATTTAATCCTTATGATTTATATTCAAAAAACCCTATACCTCCCGATTGGCAAAACTTAAGACCATACTATGAAGATTTAGTGGCTAAATATCTACCTGCAACGTTAAAGTTTTAAATTTTTCAACTACACTCCCCAAAACTTCAAATCTATCATCCTGAAATCTCCAAGCTAAATTATGATATATGGAGCTAAAAACATTAACTTTTTTTAAGTATATCTAATCTTAAGAAAACTTAATATTGCCCAATACTAGAAATCCAAGATGTTTTAACTAAAGATAGATTAAAAATCTGGCTTCATTCTGTAAAATTCAATCAATAAAGCTCATTTTGCACTCAGGAAGGATAAACTCATCAAAAGACAAGCATAATTTCTCAAGTTGAATAATATCCTTTTCTAAAAATTTTATTGAAAAGGTAGTTTAATTCCAGACACATTAAAAAAGCATTTTCACTAAAAAACAAATTTTATGACGTAGTGTAACCGTCATAGCTTTGCTTTAAAAATAAAACATCTATCTAATGTAGTGGAATTAATTGCAGTAACTCAAACTATCTCAGTTACAAGATGTTAAATAAGAGTTGAAAATGCCAAACTTATAGGAATATTAGATCGAGTCTGATTTTTGAGACATATTTAATATTCTGTTGACCTTTATCAAACTTTAAATCCGTTGTTAAAAATAGACAAAAATGAAGACGATTTTGCTTATATTTGGCATATTAAGTTTCACTGTTGTTGGTTGCAAAAATAGCGCTCAAAACAATAATTCTACTACTAATAATACTGCTACTAACACTAGTTTAGAGACTACAGTTAATAGTCCAAGTAGAAAATTACAAACAATCGGTGTCGCCTTGGGTGACTTGGGAAACCCTTTCTATAATGCAGTGCAGAAGGGTGCAGAGATAGAAGCTAAAAAAATCGGCGGTAATATTAGAGTTAATGCGGTTTCTAGTGGCTTTGATTTGAACCAACAAAGCAACCAAATCGAAAATTTTACTGCTGCAAATACTGATTTAATTATCCTCAGCGCTGTTGATAAAAAAGGAGTTAAACCAGTAATTGACCAAGCAAGGCTGGCAGGTAAGGTTGTCATTGCAGTAGATTCAGCCGTTGATGCAGATGTAGATGCGATGATTAGCTCCAACAATACCCAAGCTGGTGAGATTGCTTGTCAATATATTGCCGATCGCATCAAAGGTCAAGGTAGTGTAGTCATCCTCAACGGTACGCCGATGGATTCAATCAATCAGCGAGTCAGTGGTTGTGAAAAGTCATTGTCCAAATATCCTAATATCAAACTCATCTCTAAAGACCAAAATGCTGAAGGGACAAGGGATGGAGGATTAAGAGTTATGAGTGATTTGCTCACAACCTTTCCTAAAATAGATGCCGTTTTTGCCACAAACGATCAAAGCGGTGTGGGTGCAGATTTAGCAGCTAGACAAGCAAGACGCAAAGAATTTTTTATTGTTGGGGTTGACGGTTCGCCAGATGCAACCAAAGCAATGGAAGACAAGGATGGTGTATTTGCTGCAACTGCGGCTCAAAATCCCGCAGGTATGGCTCAAAAAGCAGTTCAGATTGGCAACGATATCATCCAGGGTAAAAAACCTGAGTCATCTGACGTTCTGATTCCAGTCAAGTTTGTGACTAGAGAGAACCTTAGCAGCTACAAAGGCTGGTAATACTAATTCGTAATTCGTAATTCGTAATTCGTAATTCGTAATTTGTATTTCCAACACATAAAAAAGGCTTGATATTAGGAGGATTGCAATACTTTACTCTGTTTTTTTAAAATACATCGTTTCTAAATTTGGTGTAAGTAAGAATGACTTTTAGGAGATATATGAATGTAAAAAAGATTTCGTTTAGTTCTGGTGTTGCGCTTCGCTTAATCGCAGCTAGCATATTAGGTATCATTAGTGGTAGCTTTGTCGGCTGTACGAATAGTTCTCCCGATGGCAACACTGCTACTAACGATGATATTAAACCTGCTATTAATACTAGTGCGGAAACTAAAACCGCCACTGGGAATAGAAAGTTGCGATCGGTTGCCTTCACTGTTGGCGATCTAAGTAACCCTTTCTTCGTTGTTATGGGACAAGCAGTTGAGGCAGAAGCGAAGAGAATTGGTGGAAAAGATGTCAACGTTATTATAGCTTCCAGTGCTTATGACCTTAACCAACAAGCTAATCAAATTGAAAATTTTACGGCTGCAAATACTGATATCATTGTTTTGAATGCTGCTGATAAAAGCGGGATTAAGCCAATAGTTGAAAGAGCAAAAAAAGCAGGTGAAATTGTCATTGCCGTAGACACAGGTGCTGAGGGAGGTGTGGATGCCACCATCACTACTAATAATACCCAAGCTGGAGAAGTTAGTTGCAAATATATTGCTGACCGCCTCAAAGGTAAAGGTAATGTAGTAATAGTTAACGGACCGCCGGTGGATTCGGTAATTCAGCGAGTTAGTGGCTGCGAGAATGTATTGTCTAAATATCCCAATATCAAAATCCTCTCTAAGAATCAGAATGCAGGGGGTAGTCGGGATGGAGGACTTAGAGTGATGACTGATTTGCTTACAACCTTTCCGAAGATTGATGCTGTTTTTGCCATCAACGATCCGAGTGGAGTTGGCGCAGAACTAGCAGCTAACCAAGCACAACGTAAAGAATTCTTTATTGTTGGAGTTGATGGTGCGCCAGAAGCAATTACTGCGATCGCTTCTAAAAATAGTTTATATGCTGCAACTGCTACTCAAAATCCGCGAGGAATGGCCCAAAAAGCAGTTCAAGTTGGCAACGACATTTTAAATGGGAACAAACCTAGCAATCCGACAATTTTGATTCCCGTCAAGCTGATTACAAAAGATAATGTAAGCACAGAAAAAGGCTGGTAAATAATAATAATTGTAAATTCGCAATGAAGAGTTATGTTTAAGCTGAATTGAGTCTTTTGATACATTGACATAGTTTTTGCACATACCCATGATGTATATATGTGCATTTGTAGAAAGTTCTGAATATTGAAAGGCAATATTCAGAACTTTCCAAGATAGCAATCGCTTTTTAAAACAGAATTTTGTGATGCTTTTAATTTCACATCAGATGTGAGTTGATTAATTTCTAACTCACAACTTGCGACTTTTAGATTCTTTTTAGAGGAGATGTTCATGACAACAAGTATTGAAACCTCATTTCCTGATGCACCAACCAGCACCCCTGTATTAGAAATGCAAGGGATTACCAAACGATTTCATGGTGTATCTGCGCTCCAAAATGTTAATCTCACGATTTATCCCGGAGAAGTTCATGCCCTGATGGGTGAAAACGGAGCAGGTAAAAGCACATTGATGAAAATCTTGGCAGGAGCTTACATTGCCGATGAAGGAGAAATTCGCATCAATGGTCAACCCCTGAAAATTACTGACCCGGCGACAGCACGCAAAGCGGGAATTAATCTTATTTATCAAGAATTGAACGTTGCGCCTAATTTAACTGTTACCGAAAATATGTTTATGGGTAGCGAGTTGCGGCGAGGTCAGTTTTTAGACCGTAAAGCCATGCGACTGGAAGCAGAGCAAGTGTTAGATAGCTTGGGAGCGAATTTTACCGCCCAGACTATAGTTGGTACTTTATCGATCGCAGAACAGCAACAAGTCGAAATTGCCAGGGCACTAAAAGATAAAAGCCGCGTTTTGGTGATGGATGAGCCAACAGCAGCCCTATCTGACCGCGAGAGCGACCATTTATTCGAAGTAATTCGCAAACTGCGGAATGATGGCATTGCGATTATTTATATTAGCCATCGGATGGAAGAAATCTATGCTTTAGCTGACCGGATTAGCGTCCTGCGCGATGGTCAATATATTGGTAGTCTCACACGCAGCGAAATTTCTCCACAGCGATTGGTGCAGATGATGGTCGGTCGCTCCATGCAAGACTTTTACGAACATCAACGGCAAATGAATCCTGGCCCTGTGGTGCTAGAAGTCAGAAACATGAGCGATGCTCGTCAGAAAATTGAGCCGGCTAGCTTTGAACTTCATGCAGGAGAAATTCTCGGTTTAGCGGGGTTAGTGGGTGCAGGACGCACAGAACTATCGCGGCTGATTTTTGGTGCTGACCGCAAAGCCAGTGGTGAAGTATTTTTAAATGGCAAAAAACTAGAAATTAATACGCCCAGTGATGCGATCGCTGCCGGAATTGGCTACGTCCCCGAAGACCGCAAAGACCAAGGTTTATTTCTAGAGATGAGCGCCCGCAAGAATATTGCTATGAATACACTCAAGCAGGATGCCAAAGCTGGAATTGTTAACTGGCCTTCAGTGAATCGGCTGTCAACAGACGCGGTAGAAAACTTTAATATTCGTCTAGCCAATTTGGAAATTAGAGCGCTGGATCTTTCTGGTGGGAATCAACAGAAGCTACTGTTAGCGCGTTGGTTAGCCATTAAACCCAGAGTACTGATGTTAGATGAGCCGACACGCGGCGTAGATATCGGTGCTAAAAGCGAAATTTACCGAATTATGAGCGAATTGGCAGCACAAGGTGTTGCTATTTTAATGGTTTCCAGCGAACTATCAGAGATTGTCGGTATGAGCGATCGCGTCTTGGTGATGCGAGAGGGACAACTAGTAGGCGAACTGGACGGCAGCCTTGGCAAAGAAATCACCCAAGAAAAGATTATGCACTATGCAACTGGAGCATCGGAGGTATTAGAATCATGAGTCAGACAGTCAGACCGCCTGCCAATAAATTAGCCAACAATCCCGCATCCCGCAATCGGAAATCAATCAGCACTCTCTTAGAAGTTGCGGGTATTCTGCCAATCTTAGTAATTATCTGCATCTTATTTACATTCCTTTCTCCCAACTTCCTCACAGGCAGTAACATCGTTAATATCTTGCGTCAGTCATCAATCAATATTGTGCTGGCCACAGGAATGACCTTTGTGATTCTCACCGGAGGGATTGACCTTTCAGTTGGGTCAATATTGGCTGTTTCTGCCGTAGTTTCCTTACTGGTATCGCTGCTACCTGCTTTAAGTTGGGCGGCTGTGCCTGCTGCGTTGCTAGCGGGATTGCTTTTAGGCTTAATCAATGGCGCTCTCATCACCTTTTTGGATGTGCCACCTTTTATTGTCACATTAGGTTCACTTACAGCCTTACGGGGTGTTGCCTTTTTAGTTGCCAAGGGAGCAACGCTGATTAACCCAGACATCAATTTTGCTTGGGTGGGTAATAATTATGTCGGCCCCCTGCCGTGGTTAGTAATCATTGCGCTACTGACCGTAATCGCTAGCTGGTTTGTGCTGCGACAAACTGTTTTGGGTGTGCAGATATATGCTGTCGGTGGTAACGAACGGGCAGCCAGATTAACAGGGATTAAAGTTAATCGGGTGTTGCTATTCGTCTATGGCATTAGTGGATTACTGGCAGGTTTAGCAGGAATAATGAGTGCTAGCCGTCTTTATAGTGCTAGTGGTGTATTAGGTCAAGGTTACGAATTAGATGCGATCGCAGCTGTTATTCTTGGTGGAACCAGCTTTACAGGTGGTATTGGTACCATTGGCGGCACTCTTCTAGGTGCATTAATCATCGCTATTCTCAACAACGGTTTAACTCTGTTGAACCTATCTTACTTCTGGCAACTAGTCGTCAAAGGACTAGTAATTATTTTGGCAGTAATGATTGACCGACTCCGCAGACGTTCTAGACGGTAAATAATTTCTTTGGGAATTGGGCATTGAGAATAGAAGATGAGTCTTTGAACTCCATTAATGAGCCTTTGAACTCCGTTAATGAGCCTTTGAACTCCGTTAATGAGCCTTTGAACTCCATTAATGAGTCTTTGAACTCCGTTAATGAGCCTTTGAACTCCGTTAATGAGTCTTTGAACTCCGTTAATGAGTCTTTGAACTCCATTAATGAGTCTTTGGACTCCATTAATGAGCCTTTGAACTCCATTAATAAGTTTTTGCTGTCTACTCTCCTGCTCCCCAATTCCCAATTCCCAATTCCCAATTCCCAATATATAAACTATGACCTCCACTACTACTCGTCGTAAATCCAGCACGTTTTATGTCATTTTGATTGCTGGTGCTGCTGCCCTCGGCGGCTTTCTGTTCGGTTTTGACACCGCAGTGATCAACGGTGCGGTTGGCGCTCTTGCCAAAGCTTTCAACGCCAACAGTGTGTTAACGGGTTTTGCCGTCTCCCTAGCATTGTTAGGGTCTGCGGTAGGAGCCTTTTATGCAGGGAAAATTGCAGACCGTTATGGTCGAGTCAAAGCAATGGTAGCAGCTTCGGTGTTATTTACCATCAGTGGTATTGGCTCCGGGATTGCCTTCGGAATCTGGGATTTCATCTTTTGGCGGGTATTGGGTGGCATTGCAGTTGGTGCAGCTAGCGTTATCGCGCCAGCTTATATCGCCGAATGTTCTCCTACCCATTTGCGAGGAAGATTGGGATCTCTGCAACAATTAGCGATCGTAGTTGGAATTTTCATTGCATTGCTATGCGACTACTTTATTGCTGTATCAGCAGGTTCAGCCGAGTCGCCGTTTTTATTTGGAATACCCGCTTGGCGTTGGATGTTTTGGACAGAAATTCCTCCAGCCATACTTTACGGAATGTCAGCTTTAATGATTCCCGAATCTCCCCGTTACTTGGTTGCTCAAGGACGAGAACCAGAAGCTGCTAACGTTCTGACCAAGATTTTGGGGGGTGATGTGCTGACAAAAATCGAAGAAATTCGGCAGACAGTGCTTCGAGAACGCGAACCGAGATTTTCTGACCTTTTAAGCAGAAGTGGCGGACTCCTCCCCATTGTTTGGATAGGAATCGGTTTATCTGTATTACAGCAATTTGTTGGAATTAATGTAATTTTCTACTACAGCAGCGTTTTGTGGCGGGCCGTTGGGTTTTCCGAACAAAGTTCCCTAAGCATTACGGTGATTACAGGAGCAGTCAATATTATTACAACATTAATTGCGATCGCCTTCGTGGATAAATTTGGTCGCAAGCCGTTGCTAATAATAGGTTCAATTGGTATGACCGTGACCTTGGGCACGATGGCTTATATTTTTGGCAACGCTCCCCTAGATGCTGCTGGAAACCCCGCCCTCGCCGGAAGCGCCGGGACTGTAGCTCTCATCGCAGCGAACCTCTACGTGTTTTGCTTCGGTTTCTCCTGGGGGCCAGTGGTTTGGGTGCTGTTGGGAGAAATGTTTAATAACAAGATTCGAGCGGCTGCACTTTCAGTTGCTGCTGCAATTCAATGGGTTGCCAATTTCCTTATTTCCACAACATTTCCTCCCATACTGCAATATTTCGGTCTAGGTTCTGCCTATGGACTTTATACAATTGCGGCGGCTACCTCATTCTTTTTCATTCTCTTTTTTATTAAAGAAACCAAAGGAATTGAGTTGGAAGATATGTAATTTTCATCTACCTAATGCCTCTGCTGCCTAATTTGTAATTCTGAACTGAATCATTCGTAAAAAACTTTATTTTCGATTTTTCAAATCAAATTCAGTAGCATCTGAATGATTAAAAAACCGCAGAGACTCTGAGGGTGCTGAGAAGAGAAAAGAAGAATAATTCCGATACAAATGGATTTGGTCTCAAATCAAAAAAGATTGCTGTAAACTTTGTGGGGTGGGCATCTTGCCCACCCTGATGCTGAAAATTTTATCTGGAACATCTAACAACAACTAAATACAATCTTTCGCTTCAGTCAATCAGTAAAAAGATGGAAACTCTCAATTGTTGATAATCAGCCAGTTGCTGTTACTGCCGAAGACGGAATTAATGTAATGCGGATTATAGAAGCAGCTATTAAAAGCAGCAATGAGCAAAAAGTTATAGCGTTGCTTTGAGTAAGCTAAAACGTCAACTCAAAATATGTAACTTTAATGCTGATTAGCTTGTATGTTAGAAGCTTTTGTTTGGCTGTAATTTCTTTCGTTACAAAATCAGAATTCAACCATTTTCAACCAATAAGTCTAAGAGGTTGTTTGAAAAGTGGTTGACTGTGATTTTAGGCACTAACTGATCCCCCCTAGTCCCCTTAAAAAAGGGGAAACCCGGAATCAAAGTCCCCCTTTTTAAGGGGGATTTAGGGGGATCTAGAATGTTTTGTTACCGAGAAGAAAACTTTTCAAACATCCTCTAAGTCAATGATCAAAATTCTTTTTCATAGCTTTTTTGTCTTATTTTTGGTAGTTCCAGCAGTTTGGGCAGCACCTCCAGAAGATGATAGAAATTTGCAGGGACAAGTTAATTCTGTTTCTCAACTTTCTGATATCAAACCTAGTGATTGGGCATTTCAGGCACTGCAATCACTAGTCGAACGCTATGGCTGTATTGCAGGTTATCCTGATGCAACCTATCGTGGTAATCGTGCCTTAAGTCGTTATGAATTTGCTGCTGGTTTAAATGCTTGTTTAGACCGGGTGAATGAATTAATTGCTGTTGGTACTAATGATTTAGTCAAAAAAGAAGATTTAACAGTGCTGCAAAATTTGCAGACAGAGTTTGCGGCAGAATTGGCAACTCTGCGTGGTCGGGTGGATACCCTGGAAGCACATACAGCAACGTTGGAGCAGCAGCAATTTTCCACCACTACTAAGTTGAATGCTCAAATTATTACGGCCATTAGTGATACCTTTGGTAATAGAGTAGGTGGACAAAGCGATGACTCCCGTCTCTATTTTGCTAACCGGGGTCGTCTCAACTTAGAGAGTAGCTTCACCGGTAAAGATTTATTGCGAGTCCGGCTGGAATTTGGCAACTTTACAAATTCTAATGGTGCAAGTCAAATTGCCGCAGCCACAGGCACAGGCATGACACGCCTGAATTTCGACAATGACAGCAACAATACACTAATAATTCCCCACATCCGTTACTACTTCCCCGTTGGTGACTCCCTTTCTTTCGTTGTTGGCCCCACAGGTATTGGTTACAACGACATCACAAACAACATCACTCCTGCCACGATCGCTGATGATGGTAATGGGATTCCCTCACTCTTTGGTAAAAACAGTCCCCTCTTCGAGCGAGGTGGTGGTGGTGCAGCCGCTAACTTGAGTATCAGCAAAAACTTGATTCTCACCTTGGGCTATCTAGCAAATAATCCGAACGTTCCATCAGCGCAAAATGGCTTATTTGATGGCGGCTACAATGCTCTAGCCCACCTAGCATATTACGGCGAACAAGGAGCTATTAGTGTCGCTTACTCTCATGGTTATAACCCTGCTGGTACTGTAGATATCAACGCCGGCAGAGGCAGCGCCCTGTCAAACGCTCCCTTTGGAAATAACATTGCCACTTCCAATAGCATTGTTGGCGTACAGGGATACTATCGCTTTTCCCAAAATTTCCAAGTTCACTCTTGGGGTGGATATGTTTGGGCAAATGCAAAAAACTCTGGTTTCAGCGATATTTCTAATGGTAGGGGTGGAACAGATTCTCTCTTCGTAAACAATGGTGATAATGCCAATGCTTGGTTTGGAGCGATTGGTATGTCGTTTCCCGATGTGGGCGGTAAAGGCAACCTGCCAGGAATTCTCTTTGGGATACCACCGCGTGTCTCTAACAGTGATATCCGTCAAGACCGAGACACCGCTTACCATATTGAAGCATTCTATCGCTACCGCCTGAACGATAATATCTCTGTAACTCCTGGTGTTTGGGTAATTCTCAACCCGGAAAACGATAGTAGAAATGATACGCAGTATGTAGGCGTGCTTCGTACAACCTTCGATTTTTAAATTTTTTAGGACTTAGGGGCTTGCAAAAAATAAATTATTCCAAATTATTTCTAGATTTGTAGGGGCGCAAGTCCTTGCCCCCTAGGTTCGCTGGAAGTCCCTTACACAAATATTCAGCTATTTTGTTGTGTTAGGACGATCGCCACCTGGAGGATGAGGTGGAACACCCAACGCATCCTTTAACTGTTGTTCGCTAACTCCTAGCTTGGTCGCAGCCGCTGCAAAATCAGGGCGGGGTGGGCGTTGATTGCGATCGCCACTTGGAGGATTGGCAGGGACACCCAAGGCATCTTTTAACTGCTGTTCGCTAACTCCTAACTTGGTTGCAGCCGCTGCAAAATCAGGGCGAGGTGGGCGTTGATTGCGATCGCCACTTGGAGGATTAGCGGGTACACCCAACGCATCTTTTAACTGCTGTTCGCTAACTCCTAACTTGGTTGCAGCAGCCTTAAAATCAGGGCGGGGTGGGCGTTGATTGCGATCGCCACTTGGAGGATTGGCAGGGACACCCAACGCATCTTTTAACTGCTGTTCGCTAACTCCTAACTTGGTTGCAGCAGCCTTAAAATCAGGGCGGGGTGGGCGTTGTTCTCCTTCTGGTGGTTGGTTGGGTGGTTGTTGCGCCTGGGCAATTTGAGAGAATTTATTAGCAGCATTTGCCTGATTGAGTGAAATCAAACCAAATGTGCCAACCAAAACGGGAATCGCTGTTACAACTAGTATTCTACGAATATTCATGATCATTTTTCCAAAGATAGCTCGTTTACATTTCTGATTTAACTGAACCAAAATTACAATTTGCCCTGTTTGAAAATTACAATTTTGTAATTTTCAAGAATAAAAGGTACTGCAATTAACGATTATTGTGTTCTACACGATTTTGAACCGCACCCTGATGATGATTTTGGGGATGTTGGGGAGGACGCTTTTTATGATTCAGAAGGGGTTTAGAATGTCTAATCTGTGGTTTTTTATCAGATATTTGTGGTGTTTGAGGCTGTTGGGAAATCTGGGCATTTCGATTGGATGGATTAGCGGCATAAGCCTGATTTTGTAGGCTAAAACCGAATGTACCAATCAAAAAAGGAATGGCTGCTACGGCTAAGACTCGACGAATATTCATATAAATCAACCTGCAAAATGTAAGGTGTTCATATTTCTGATTAAGCCACCTCAAAATTACAGTTCACGTGCTTTCTAAATTACAGTTTTGTAATTTAAGTAGAAAGGTAATGAATCTAGAATGGAACAATATATAAACTAATAAATACTTGTGAACGTTCTATTTGTCGAAGATGAAG
The DNA here is from genome assembly GCF_036917775.1 of Nostoc sp. Classification (GTDB taxonomy): domain Bacteria; phylum Cyanobacteriota; class Cyanobacteriia; order Cyanobacteriales; family Nostocaceae; genus Nostoc. Next base: position 58,966 of record NZ_JBALEQ010000024.1, on the reverse strand, counting down.
CGAAAATTGCTAACTTCGTCCGGGCTGGACTGAAGGAGCAAGGATTTGTTGTAGACTACTGCGACAATGGTGATGAAGGATATCTGCGAGCATTAGAAAATGAATATGATGTTCTTATCCTCGACATTATGGTACCGGGAAAGGATGGACTATCAATCTTAAAACTCTTGCGGGGGCAAGGTCGAAATGCGCCGGTAATTTTGTTAACGGCTCGGAATGAACTAGACGATCGCTTGGCAGGGCTAAATTTAGGAGCCGATGATTACATCGCTAAACCGTTTTTTGTAGAAGAGTTAGCGGCTCGAATTCATGCTGTTGTTCGCCGGAGTGTGAGCAATCGCCAAAATATCCTTAGTGTTGGGCCGATCAAACTTGATCGCATCACCAGGGAAGTTACTTGCGATCGCCAAGCAATAGAACTCACCAGCCGCGAGTTCAATCTTCTGGAGTATCTGATGCGCTCTCCCGGACGGGTTTTCACCCGTACCCAAATTTTGGAGCATGTTTGGGGCTACGACTTTAACCCTAACACCAACGTCGTAGATGTTTGTATCCAGCGAATTCGTAAAAAAATTGACCCCATTGATGAAGCAGTCTGGATTGAAAGCATTCGAGGGGTTGGATATCGGTTTCGCAAACCAGAGTCTAGCTCATGAAACTCCGTTCATTTCGCCTCAGAATTGCCCTATTGTCTGCGGCTCTAGCTGGAACCACATTAGTTGGTTTTGGTGCAGTCTCCTGGTTTCAGATTTACAATGCTAAAATCAGCCGTCTTGATGCAGAACTGTTAAATCACTTGATGCGGGCAACTCCGAACTTGCCACCACGGGGGGAACCTCCTGAAAATCAGGGCAAAGAAAGCCGACCCTCACGATGGCAATTTTACGAAGACTCATTATCTGATGCCTTCGGAACCAATACAAAAACTCCCATTGCCCTACTGGTGCTTGATGCCAACGGCAACATCCTTTATCAATCTAACTCCCTAACTGCCGACGTTGAGGTGAATCGCCTGTTGCTTAAGCGTCTTCAGTTGCTACCTTTACCATCACCTCCGCAGAGAGAACCACCGCCACCCTCAAATAGAAATGTTGGGCCGCCACCCTTTCTTCGTCCGCGTCCACCTAAATTTGTCACTGCACAGACAGCAAAAGCAGCTTGGCGGATTGGAGCAACTAAATTTCCCAATGCTCAGGTTGGCATTGCTGTGAATCTGCAAGCCGTTGATCAAGAAATGGCTACCATTCGGAATATTTTCTTGGTTTCAATTCCGGGGTCGCTATTGCTAGTTGCCATCGGTGCATGGTTAGTTTCTGGTGGTGCTTTACGTCCTATCCATCAATTAACAGGTGTTATTCAACAAGTAACTGTTAAAGGACTAGATCAACGAATTCCCATTGGAACAACTGATGTTGAATTTGTCGAGTTGATTCAGGTATTTAACTTGATGTTGGAACGGTTGGAACGCAGTTTTACCCAAGCTTCTCGCTTTAGTGGTGATGCGGCTCATGAACTGAAAACCCCACTGACGATTTTGCAAGGCGAACTAGAACGAACCCTGCAACAGGTTGATCCTGGGAGTGAAGTACAACAGCGCTTAAGTAACCTATTAGATGAAGTGCGCCGCCTGAGTGGAATTATGCGGAAACTCTTGCTGCTATCTCTGGCCGATGCCGGAAAAATGAGCTTGTATTTGGTTGAGGTGGATATGTCTGAGTTGCTGATGGAGATGCTAGAAGATGTGGAAATGCTGGCTCCCCACTTGACTGTGCAAACAGACTTTACTGATGGACTACGCTTACAGGGCGATCGCGATCTTCTAATTCAAGTTTTGCAAAACCTGTTCAGTAATGCTATAAAATACAATCTCCCCAACGGCTGGATAAAAATTCGCACTCATCAAACTCAAACAACTCTCCACGTCATCATTGCCAATGCTTCCAAAGATATTCCAGCAAGCGACCGTCTACGCATTTTTGACCGCTTCTATCGCGGCGATCCGGCTCGAACCCGCAAAATAGAAGGCATCGGACTAGGACTCAGCCTAGCCCGTGAAATTGCCAGGGCACATCATGGCGACCTCACCCTTGACTCAACAGCTTTTGGTCAAACAACTTTCACCCTCATCTTACCGATGAAGGAGGCAGGGAGCAAGGGTTAGGATAAAAACTGACCTTTGCAACAACTACCTTCCTTGAATGGCACTAAAAAAACCTGAAACCTTTATCTGAGGGCGGTGTATAGGGTGTGGGAGGTGTGGGAGGTGTGGGAGGTGTGGGAATAAATCTTACCTCCCACACTCCCCTCTCTCCCCACACTCCCCACACTCAAAAGCCAGTTAAATCAGGGATTTGTGCTTATCTTAGTGCCATTCTGCCTTCTTTGATGAAGTGACAGAATTTAGATAAGTTCGGTTTTGAGTTGCAATTCTCACAAATCAAATAGGATTGCTATATATGAAAGAGTAATTTTCAAATGACCATTTACTTTTATAAGGTTTGGCAGCCTTATGGCTGTTTTTCTAACTTTTCTCCCCACGGAATCCACATCCAGGACACTTACTGGGCAACTGTTGAGCATTATTATCAAGCACAAAAGTTTGTTGGCAGCAAAGATGCGGCAATTATACCCCTCATCCATACCGCCGCCACCCCAGAAGAAGCTGCCGCTTTGGGAAGATGTAGCACTCGCCAACTCCGTCGAGACTGGGATTTGGTAAAAACGCAAATTATGCGAGAAGCTGTACTCAAAAAGTTCCTCACTCATACTGATATTAGAGAAGTTCTGCTGAAGACAGGCGATGAGCTTTTGGTTGAAAACTCCCCAACCGATTCTTTTTGGGGCTGTGGTGCTAATAAAGCAGGTCAAAACCATCTCGGTAAAACTCTCATGAGTGTGCGTGAAGAAATTCGTAACTTACTATCTTTAACAAGAATTTACGAATAATTTCATCAAAATATAGAAATCCGGTTTGATTCCTGTTCGCACAACGTGGCGTAGCTATATTTACTTGTGTGGGCAGGGAACAGGCAATAGGAAATAGGAAAGAAGGGATAGATCCGTACTGAGTCTTATTCAAAAATCAAATAGGAGTTCTATAGTTACATTTAATATAAAATCAGTAATTAGACGGGTAATATTAAAATTATCCAGTCAAAATTTTTTGAAAATTTGTCAATGATTAAATCAAGTTTAGTTAAATTTTAAATCTCCCTAAAGCTATCTTCCTAAAGAGTAAATTCAAGACTATTTGATTTATTTTTGACATTTTTAGGAGCAATATTAATATTCAAACCATTGTTCTACATGGCTTACAATACTTGAAAATTCTTGTTAAATTGGCAATTTAGTCATTATCTCTACGAAAAAAGCTTATTGCTATTGAGAATATATAATCTAGTTTAAGGCTTTGGGACTTATAGGAACGAACGCCCTTGTAAATATTAATAAATATCTAACTAATATTATAGCTTTTTAAGGGGAACCACTGCGCTCTTTGGGAAACTTCCGAGACAAAAATGGTCAACAAAATAAGGTAATGATGAAGATGTCATTTAAGTAAAAATACTGAATTTTTTTAATGATTAAGAATATAAAATCAATAAGTGTCAATGATTAAATTTTTCTTTACTTTAGACTTGAAAGGATGTTTGAAAAGTCCCTAATGATATATCAAGTGGTTTGATATCTCCCTAAATCAACTTTCTTAGGATTATGAGAATTAAGCAAAATATCTAATACTTTTCAAATACCCTTTAATCCATTTATAAAAAAATTGCAACAGATGTACGCACCTCGCAATGCCTTTGTCGCAGAAATTTATTGAAATGGAATAAAAATCAAGACATTGTAAATTGAAATTTCTCATTCGGGACAATTATTAAAAAAAACTATACTTCAGTCATGGTGTATATAAACAATGACATCTATCGATAAACTAAACGAGTTGCAGCAAGGCTTAGACCAAGAAAGCTTACTGCACCGGATGATCAAACAGATTAGGCGATCGCTCGATCTTCAAGAAATATTAACAACTACCGTTAATGAAGTACGGTTATTCTTAAGTGCAGATCGAGTCAAGGTATATCGTTTTGATACTAGTGGTAGTGGTGAAGTCATTGCTGAATCTATTTATAACGAGCGTCTACCATCCTTGTTAGGGTTGCGCTTCCCAGTTCATGATATCCCCGAAGCGGCCAGAGAGATGTTTTTGTTGGCGGGGCAACGTTCGATTGTCGATGTAGCAAACGAGAAAATCGGGTTATCACCTCTCCAATCAAGAGAAACTGGCAAACGCCTACAAACTAATATCTATTATCGGAAAGTAGACCCATGCCATATTCAATACTTAAAGGCAATGGGTGTGCAATCTTCTTTAGTAGTGCCAATTTTAGATCGCGATCCACAACAACAATCGGCAAAGCCTAAATTGTGGGGATTGTTGGTAGCTCACCAGAGTGAACCGCGAAAGATTTTGAAGCGGGAAATCAAAGTATTGCAGCAAGTTGCTGATCAGGTTGCGATCGCGATCGCTCAAAGTAATCTACTCACCGCAGCGCTTACCCAGCAAAAGCAAGAAGCTACTATTAACCGAGTCACCAGACTATTGCATAAACTACCAACAATCCAGTTGCAAGGAGCTATTCAAGAAGTTATTACCGCATTCAGTGCAGTAGGTGGCAGGCTTTACATTGAAGAGAGTCGGGAACTATACACCTGGGGCAATCAACCCACACTACCTTACGAATTAAATAGCAGCATTATTGAACAGCATCCTACATGGCAAAACTGGATGACTGAGTTTAAACCAGGTAATATTTGGGCAACTGCTGACCTCTATAAAGAACCGCATTTGCGAGTTTTAGCTTTAGCATTTCGTTCTACTCAAATTCGTGGACTGATGGTGATTCCCCTGCATTACCGGGAACAATTTATCGGTGTATTAAGCATTTTTCGCGCTGAATTTGAAACGGAAATCTTGTGGGCGGGACGATGCGAACAAAATCGGCGACAACTTCTACCCCAGCTTTCCTTTGAGGTTTGGCGAGAGCAAAAAAAGGGGCAAGCGCCTGAGTGGAAACCAGAAGATATGACATTGGCAGAAGCGTTGTACGATCAGTTTTCAATGGCAATTCAGCAGCAGCAAATATATAAAGAAGTACAAGCGCTGAATGCCAACTTGGAACTGCGGGTGCAAGAACAAACTGCTGAACTAGAAAAATCATTACTTCTCACCAAGGTAATCAAGCAAGTCACAGAGCAGATCCGCAGTACATTGGACTTGCAGACAACCCTGCAAACTATTGTCTCCGAAGTTCGCTCACTGCTAAATTCAGATCGGGTAGTAATTTTCCAACTGAACAGTAAATCGGTGATTGTGGAAGAGATTAATGGTAATTGGCAGTCAGTTTTGGGAGTGAATTCACCACTAGAATGCTTTCCTGATGAGCATACGTATTTATACGCTCAGGGTAGAGTACGAGCAATTAACGACGTTTCAACTAATTCTTTAAGTGAGTGTCATCGAGAGTTTTTGCAAAGTCTGCAAATTCAAGCAAACTTAATAGTTCCAATTAATATAGGTATAGAACTATGGGGTTTACTAATTGCCCATGAATGTAGCGCTCCCAGAAATTGGCAGGATACAGAAATTGATTTATTGCAACAGCTAGGAGATCAGGCTGCGATCGCCATTCAACAAGCACAACTCTATGAACAAACCTGTAAGGCTGAAGCTGAAGCCAGAAATAAAGCAGAACAGTTAGGAAAGACTTTACATGAACTCCAAGAAACACAGACAAGATTGATTCAAACCGAAAAAATGTCTGGCTTAGGACAGTTGGTGGCGGGTATCGCCCACGAAATCAACAACCCCGTTAACTTTATCTACGGTAATCTGTGCCACGCCAGTGACTACATCGAACAACTGCTAGAAATTTTACGCCTCTACCAGCTACATTATCCCGATCCTGATAGTGAAATTAGTACTGCGATCGAAGCAGTGGATTTTGAATTTTTGATAGAAGACCTTCCAAAAATCATCACCTCAATGCAAGTAGGAAGCGATCGCATCCGTTCAATAGTGCTGTCGTTACGCAATTTTTCTCGCTTGGATGAGGCTGAGAACAAGCGCGTTGACTTGCATGAAGGCATTGACAACACCTTGTTAATTTTACAACATCAACTGAAAGGAAATGATGAATTCCCCGGCATTCAGGTAATCAAAGACTATGGCAACATTCCAACGATAGAATGCTATGCCGGTCAAATGAATCAGGTATTCATGAATATTTTTAGCAATGCCATAGATGCTTTAGAAATGGGGAATGGAGAATGGGGAATAGGGAACTGGGAAATGGGGACTGGGGAGGAGGACAAACAAGATAAGCCATCCCCAGTGCCTACTATCCACATTTCCACTAGAATCTCAGCAGATAACTCTCGTCTATTGATTCGTATTAGTGACAATGGGCCGGGAATGACTCCAGAGATAAAAAAGCGAATTTTTGACCCATTTTATACTACCAAACCTGTGGGCAAAGGTACAGGATTAGGATTGGCAATCAGCTATCAGATTATTGTCGAAAAACATGGTGGAATAATGGAGTGCATTTCCGAACCTGGGAAAGGTACAGAGTTCTGGATTGAAATTCCCGTCAAGCCTCCAGCTAAAATCGTTCACTCAAGGTAGAGAAATAGATTTTCTACCTTATTTTCAGAATGTTTGTTTCAAAACTTAAAATTTGAATTAGTAATTACTTTATTCATCCAAAAGGTTGATGCTATTTTTTAATAATAGGCTAAAGAAAAGATTTAGAAGTTATCCCATTACTGCAATAAGCTGTTACGCATATAAGAAAGCATATCAACTGGTGAGGTTGTCCTTTGTCATTAGTCATTTGTCCTTGGTAACACACAAATGACTAATGACTAATGACGGTCTACACGGAAAATAGTGCAATATAGAAGCGCGTTAGCTTATATTGACTTTGATTACCCAATACTTTAAAAGTAAAGTTTCGTTGCAAAAAAACTCCCTTCCATCTATGAGTGATAATCTAATAATTGAAGCTGATAAATAAGCTTCCCTGGCAGATATAACAGCTGCATTTGGAGTCGTAAGTAAGAGGTAAAAGACGCTGTTTAACTTACATCTGTCTCGTCAAAACACAGCAACACCCAACGCGAAAACTGCTATTTACTCAAATGTGGAAGATTAGGGGGCGCTGTCACTAGATTTCATAACTTGTTTACACAAGCGATGAAAATTAGTACATCCCTGCATCTGATAAACAACGAGAGAAGATAGTTCAGCGAGTAGATGCTTGGGTGTTGTTGTGTTTAAAGAGAAGTCTAAGAGATGGACTCCTCTTGGTGTAAGATTATACTAAGCTAAATAGTGAAAAATAATTTAAATAGCGCCTTATGTCAATTATTGCGCTCAGAGCGTGGTATCTACAGGATTACGAGCCGATTCAAGAACTAGAAAAACGTCCGCCAGACATTCGCTTGAGCAAAAAAAGCCTGCTGAGATCGGCATTGCGAGCAGACTTTTTAGAAGAAAGCGATGAAGTTAAGAAATCAACTTGGTTTGGGCGCTATCTAGAAGGGGAAAATATTGAATTTTATATTGAAGGAAGTGGTGGCTATTGCGTCGCCAACATTGACTTAATTAGTCATGAAATTTATTTTACTAAACAGGCTCTGTTGGCTCAGTTAGAACCAACGATTTTTTTATCCTATCAAACTGAGTATGTCGCTGCGACGAATGCTCTTAGAGAAGAACTGCGAAAAAGTTTAGAAAGTTTAAACTTGCGATCGCGCCTTCCTCTAACATTAGTAGAATCCTCTCGCCCTAGTGGTGCTACTCTACGGATTAACCGCACGATCATGCGAAAAATCCGTAAGAGTTTGTTATTTATCGCTGACACCACACCCATCGCTAGTGTTGACGGTAAAGAAACCCCCCAACTAATTCCTAGTCCCAATGTCTGTATTGAGATTGGCTATGCCATCCAAAGTAAGCGATCTGAACAGATTGTACTAGCACAAATGCAACGTCCAGATATTGAAGGACAATTTCCCTTCGACTTACCCACACAGCAAATTTTGCAATTTCAAGACACTACAGAACTAAATAAAATCCTGACAGGAACAATTCAAAACCAGCTAGCACGATTCAAATTGTTTTTTTGAGCAATATTTATGATGTAAATCAAAATAATTGGACAGGTTTTTTTTGCAGCTTAGAAGTAATCGAGCTTACCCGATCGACCACAGAAATCATGTATTTGTAATCTGGTACTTGTCCATTGGGTACATACCCCACTTCTTGAGCTAAACCAGAAGGCGCATCACTCATCACTTTACGGATGAACTCTTGACGGTTACGTTCCACATTCGGGCCAATCAAGACCACGCCTAATGGTACATAATGAGGGTCTTTAAATAGTATACGGAATTCCGTGGGGGCAAACTGTGAACCGTAGAGAGCCAATTCCGCCTCTGAGACAGCACAGGCGATCGCTTTTCCTTGAGCCACCAATTCCAGCGCGGCTTTAGGTGTGGGTGCAAATAGGATCTCAGCTAGTGTTGTACCATAAAGATTGTAAAGAGGAAAATAATATCCTGTTGCTGAACCTAATTGACCTAAAGCCACTGTTTGACCTTGCAGTTGCTTCAATTCGGTAATTGGATTGTCTTTGCGAACAACGAAAATTGAGCGCAAATTATTAATACCTACTAAAGGAAATAGGGGAGCATATTGGTGACGTGCGATCGCAATAGCTGCTAAACCCGGTGGAGCAAATACCAATGACCAAGCACGAGCTTCTAGGCGCTCAACTGCTCTATTTTCATTAAAAACTGGCTCTAGCTGAATATATGAGTTTGTTTTTTCACCTAAATAACTATTAAATTTAGCATATTGATTAATTATCTGTTCGCCTCCACCATAGTTGAGAACACCAACAGTTAACGTACCATTAATATCATTTGATGATTGACAAGCAGCAAATGTCAAACCTAGCAGATTAAACAGAAATAAACGTCGGGGAAGTCGCAAAAACATCACTAATTATTGGTTAAGGAAGTAACTTGGTTTTCAGAAATAATTTAAATTAAGTTTGGCTGCTGCCTAAATAGGTTATATTGCAGCAAAAAATTAATATTTATTTAAATATTGTTGAGATGCTTTCTAACAGGTATAAATAAATATTAGACAAACTCAGATACCACCTTCATTGGTTAGGTTATGTTAAACAACATTACATTAAAAAACTTAAAAATCGGTGCTAAATTTAACTTACTTTTAATATTAGTTTTCATAGTCAGTATTGTGGGAAGTGGGATTGCCTTATCCAGTGTACTTCAGGGGAGAGCGCAAAATGAAGTAACTTCTCAAGCGCAGATTCTCATTCAAATGGTGAACGCAGTTAGAGATTATACACAAAATCGGATAGATCCCTTATTAGAACCTAGACTAGATACTAACCCAACGTTCATGCCTGAAGTTGTACCAACTTTTTCTTCTAAAGAAGTATTTGAGAATTTTCGTAAAAAGCCCGAATATAAAAACTTTTTCCATAAAGATGCAACACTAAATCCTACGAATTTAGCGGATAAAGCTGATAATTTTGAAACTCAACTTGTAGAGCGTTTTCGCAACGACTCCAAAACTCAAGAAATTACAGGCTTTCGGAACCTGTCAGAAGGCGAAGTATTTTACATAGCGCGACCATTAAAGATTACACAACAGAAATGTCTGCGATGTCATTCTACACCAGATCAGGCTCCTAAGAGCCAGTTGGCAACTTATGGCTCGGAAAATGGTTTTGGCTGGCAACTTAATCAGATTGTTTCTGCTCAAATAATCTCTGTTCCTTCCCAAGAAATTTTTGCCAATGCCAAAAGGACTTGGGTATTAATCATGGGGCTTTTAATAACTATCTTTGCGATCGTAGTTTTCTTAATTAACTTCTTAATCAAAAAATATGTGATTCAGCGCATCAGAAGAATTGAAAAAATAGCCCAAAAAGTTAGTGTCGGTGATATGAGTGCTGATTTTGAAGAAAGCTCTAATGATGAGATTGGCGGGTTAGCAGAAGCATTTAATCGGATGAAAGCTAGCTTAAAAATAGCTATGGAGATGTTGAATAACCAAGGTTGATAATTCGTAATTAACGGATAAATAAAGACAATATTTAAAATATCAAGAAAGTAAGCGTTGCTGAAATTTCAAAGCTTTTTGAGGTTCGGGAATTTGTGATGCTAAAAGTTGAACAAATTCTGCACGAGAAATTTGCCCAGATGACTTAACAGCTTTTTGGACTAGAAACTTAGCTATTGGGCCAATCAAATCAGCCAATTCCCGTTCACACTGATGCAGAAAGCGATCGCTGATTTCTTGAGATTCTTGGCTTGGTAAATTATTGGACTGAATTTCAGATTTAAGAGTAAACTCCTGTAGTAGAGTCGGCTTCTCTAGTAGAAACATTGTTTTCTTCTTAAAATCAATTTGTTGATTTCCTCGAAGATGAAGGGCTAATTGATTAATTAATTCTTCGCAGTTTGGTGCTGATGTCGCAACTTGTCGGAGTAATCTTGAGGCAACGGGGCCGACAAATTCCAAAAGAATCTTTTCTAAGCGGCGATAATTTTCCGCAGACAGGATGGAAGCAGGCGAATATCCAATTGAGTTTTGTTGAGAAAGTGAAGCTTGAGATGGTTGTCTAAAAGATGGTGATTGAAGTGATTGCGCTTCTACTTTACTATCAAGATGCTTAAGTACCTCTAAAACTTCAGCCGCAGATTGATAGCGCTGTTTAAAGTGATGTAGCACCATCTTAGATAGCACAGATGCCAACTCAGAACTGACATTAGCCTGATGTTGCCAAGAAATTTCACCAGTATCTGGATCTTCCTCAAAGTTGATAGGATGTAACCCAGTCAGCGATTGGATAGCAATAATACCCAAAGAATAAATATCGCTGTTAGAACGAGGCTTACCTTGCCCCTGTTCTGTAGACATATATCCTGGGGTGCCAATGATAATAGTAGCCCCCGTGCGCCCTGAAACTGTAAGCATTTGAGTTTGGACTTGTTTAACTGCACCAAAGTCAATCAGCACTAACTTACCGTCTTTCTGCCGCCTGATTATATTGTCTGGTTTGATATCTCGATGGATAACGTTGTGGCTGTGAATAAATTGCAGAATACCCAACATCTGTTGCAGAAGTTGAATTACTTGATCTCCTGTCCAAAGTTGATTCGGTAAGAGTTCTGCTTTTAGAGTATGCCCCTCAATAAACTCTTGCACCAAAAAGAACTCTTGGTTATCTTCAAAATAGGCTAAAAGCCGAGGGATTTGGTCATGGTTGCCCAGTTCTTCTAGTGTTTCTGCCTCACTGGTAAATAGCCGTCTAGCAGTTTCGAGAAATTCGGGGCTACGAGTGACAGGCTTAAGGTGTTTGACAACGCATTTCGGAAAACCTGGGCGATGGGTATCTTGAGCTATATAGGTTTGACCGAATCCACCTCCCCCTAAGACTTGGAGGACTTGGTAACGTCCGTCTAATAATTGTCCTAACATTGTCTCACTTGCCTTAAGTCCTCAAATTCATCTTGGCACAACTACCAGTTTTGGCAAGATGAATTTGAGGTAGATAATCCTAAAATTCAAAGGTTTTTTGAGGATTGTACTACACACAAGTTCATGACTCCCTAAACTTCAGATGAGCTTGTAACCATATTATTATTGAAGTTTTAATTGTTCAGAAATCGGTAGTGCCGCAACTTTTGAATTTATTGCTGGTTGAGAGACTACAGTCACGTCTCCCTGTGCAGTTTTATTTACAAAGTAAGTAATTCCCCTAAAGCTCAATTTATAAGCTACTGGTGAAAGAGAAACTTCTGCCGATTTTGAATTTGGATCAACACGATAATTAACGCCACGGTACATTAAATTATAAGCTGGTCCGAGTTGAGGAACTGGTTGAAAGGGCTGTTCTGTTTTTTTGCTGGCAACTTTGCTTGGGTTGTATTCGTAGCTCAGACCACGATAGTAAAGTTTCATAAATTTTGCCTCCTGAATAACTAACTGTTGTTCAACAATGCCAATGACTTATCAGAAGTTGATTGGAGAGTTATGCAGGAGCTAATGTAAACTTACACTTTTGAAGGAACTGATTAAAGGATTAGCCGTCTAGAGTGAGGAGTCATTGGGCAATTGGGAATTGGGCATTAGCCTGGATTTCTCACTTGTGAGAAATCCAAGGGGTGTGGGAGGATGGGGAAGAAGTCTTACCCCCCACACTCCCCACACTCCCCACACTCCTCTTCTCCCTCTGCTTCCCCTGCCTCCCCTGCCCCCTTACTTCTTCCCTCATCCCCACCTCCCGTATGCTTACCCTTTTCATTCAGGGGTTACGTGGTTAACAATGGGTTGAATGTTTTTTAAATGGTTCAATCTTATGGCTAGAACTCCAAATGAATATGCCGTATACCTCCTACTGGAAAGCGGCCACCGGGAAGAAGTACGTTTTCCTACTATTCAAGAGTTTCAGAAGTGGTATAGCGGCGAACTTGTGCCAAAATCTGCTTCCAATGACTTTATTAGTGTGCCGATCAAAAATATTCAAGGGGAATATATGGTAGTAAGACCTTCTCGGGTTGTGGCAATCCGGGTAGAACCTCTTTTTAGTTCCAGTGTTGAAAGATTCAACTAAATGATGAGAAAAACCCTTGCTTTACTTTCCTTCAGTCTGGGAGTTGTCCTTGTAAACCCTCTTTGGTCGGCTGTCGCTCAGGTTCCTAACTTACTGCCCTTGCCAATACCGACTACTCCCGATCTGTCTCCGGTGCCAATACCAATCACTCCAGAGATAACACCGCCGCTAAAACCGATCGCCATAGAAAGCGATTGTACGCTCCAGCAGAGGTGCTTGGGTTGGGATGATCAAATTTGGGGTCAAAGAGGTAAAACAGGTGTTGGTGCTTCGCCCACCGGAGGCGATCGCAATGCGTTGTTGGCTTCCATTGATAACAGTCTGATCTACCTAACAAAGGGTGAAGCGATCGCAGCATATCAAAATTATCCAATCAAGGAAATTACCCTCGATCGCGTCCGCCGGAGTTTGTTACGTTTCCGTCAACTGGTTGTCAGTTCTAAGTCACCAGCCCAATTACAATCTGCTGTCCGCCGCGAGTTTGTCTTTTACCAGTCTGTAGGGAACGATGGCAAGGGTACTGTTAAATTCACTGCTTACTACGAACCTGTTTACACCGCTAGCCGTGTCAAAACTGCAATCTATAAGTATCCCCTTTATCGCCTACCACCTGATTTCAGCCAATGGCCGAAACCCCACCCCAAACGAATTGATTTGGAAGGGAAGGATGGTTTACAAGGGAATAAGAGCAAATTGCGCGGTTTAGAACTGCTTTGGTTCCGCGATCGCCTCGACGCATACATGGTACATATCCAAGGTTCTGCTCAAATTAAGTTAACTAATGGCAAAACAACGTCAGTTGGCTATGCAGGTGGAACTGATTACCCCTGGACTAGCATCGGCAAAGAACTAGCCAAAGATGGCAAACTGCCACTAAATGGATTGACAATGCCACGTCTAATTAGTTATTTCCGGCAAAAACCCCAGGAGTTGAACAATTATCTGCCCCGATGGGAACGATTTATTTTCTTCCAAGAAACAGGTGGTAGAGGAGCGACTGGTAGTATTCATGTGCCAGTGACAGCAGAACGTTCCATTGCTACAGATAAGTCTCTCATGCCACCGGGAGCGTTAGCTCTGATTTACAATTCATTTCCCTATCCCGCCAGTCGTGGCAAACTAGAGAGGCGTACTGTCAGCCGCTTTGTGCTTGATCAGGATACAGGAAGCGCCATCAAAGGCCCGGGACGTGTGGATTATTTCATGGGGTCTGGTAAACTAGCAGGCGATCGCGCTGGCATCACAGGCGGTAATGGTTCACTATATTATTTGCTGCTCAAAGAATAGGGCATTGGGAATGGGGAATGGGGAATGGGGAATGGGGAATGGGGAATTTATAATAACCAATAGTTTGCCTCCCCTGCTCCCTGCCTCTTCCCCATTCCCACTTAATACGGCGGATAAGCAAAATCATCTTCATCAGCATAAACGTAAGAGTTAGAAACTCCTGCCATTGCCAATTTAGGCGTTTCTGATTTTACAGGTTCCTTCCCAAAATCTTTGTATTCTTCAAAAGTCTTGCAAATCATTGCAGACTCTAGAGAATCCGAAGCTATTAAATATTGAGTTAAAGTCCCTACCGTGGGATGTTTGTAGTCTACAGTTGAAGCTACCAGAACAGTATTTGGTTCAATACCTCTTTCTTCACACTCAATTATCGGGCAAAAAATCCCGTGAGCATGGAACAAAGGGCCTTTTGGCGTTAAAGGTTGCTTGCGGTAAACAGCATAAGCTTTTTCTAGTTCAGCCACGAATCCACTAACTACTTTACCTTGTTGATATTCGCAGTAGGTTTTGCTGAAACTCGCTCCGGCAGCACCATTAAGAGTTAGTTGTAGTGGTGATTCGTGTAAAAACTTTTTATTCTCACCCACTATAAAAATTAGATAGCGAGTAAATGTTTTAAATTTAAGTTTATCTGCTAAAAAGGCATCATAATTCTCTTTGAGCGTACCCAATTTTAGACCACTTTCCCGGTCTTTGACAGACAAAGGCCCGCGACGTACTAAAACCAAGTGTGGAGTAGTGCTAATAAAGACCGTTTCGACTCCAGAACTAAATTCATGCTCTACCTGCTGCCAATTATCATCTGGCACAAAGCCGACGGCATTGGCATTGTCTAGTTTAATCGCCAAACCGTGGGATTGCATACCATCTGTGCCATACCGAGGATTAATCATCTGACACCAAGGGATGACTTGAGAAGGCGGTGCATTAAATTTCTCGTCTTCAAAGTCGAAATTAGCAGATGCTTTCATCGTTTTAGGCTATCAAAGTAGTTTTCTTGAACAAGTTTCTCGGCAGGCGCTGAGGAAAGGAGAACCAGAAGGAGAGTGTTGCTACAAGCGTTACCCGTCCCTTATGTGTCGCCCTCAAAAGAAGGTTGAGCGTGCCATTAAACTGGCATAGTAGTTTTTCCAGAGTAAAGCAGAATCAATCTATGTTGCAATCCTTGTTTCGTTTTGTAACAACAGATCATTGTCAAAATAGTGCTGGGCATTCAGCATTGATTGCTCAGTATTGTTTCGCTAAACTCAAAGCAGCAAGAGTCTTTAAATCAGGGACTTCTAAGTCAGGTTGACTTAATGCTGATTCTGTGGTTTTTGATCCTTTTTTCTCTGCTCGACGGTTTACCCAGACTGTTGATAGTCCTAAAGATTTGGCTGTAACGATATCGTGATATACACTAGCAGCAATATGTAATATCTGCTCTAGCGGCAAATCAATTCTCTCAATAGCCAGTCTGAAGTTGTTTAAGGAGGGTTTGTAACTTTTTGCCTGTTCTGCTGTGATTATTTGGTCAAATTCCACCTCTAAGTGTTTTGCAGAGAAAGCAAATAGATCGTCATCTACATTGGAGATAATTACCAGCTGAAACTTTTGCTTGAGGGTTTTAAGTGCCTGAACTGTATCGGGGAAAGGTAGCCAATGCTGAATCGAATCAGCAATTGAATTTAGTTCCTTGACAGTTGGCTCAAAGCCAAATTGTTCACCAAATTTCTTGACTACTCTCTTCAAAACTTCCCGATATTTGATATAGTCACCCTTTTCCAGTTCTGCTTCAAATTCAGCAAAAAGCTCCAGAATTCGATCGTCATCTAAATCAGTGTTGTGTGCCAGCAAAAGTGGCTTGAGCGCTCCTAAAATGCCGTTCTCCCAATCAATCAGGGTTCCATAACAATCGAAAGTTAAAGCTTTATACTGATTGAAGTTAATCACCTTTTTATACTCCAGAGCTTGATTCTATAGTGTTCAGTTCTCATAAACTAGAAAACAGGTTAACCCATCTGCGTTGGCGCAGGCATCGCTACGTCTATATATTGTTGAATTCTCTAGACATTTCTTGTATCAGATTTTCAACTGCTAAAAGATTGGCAAGGCAAAGTATGAGGGTCGTTTTAAAGTTTCTAAGTAACTGCTTTACAAAAGCAGTGCTAAAAAAATTGTATGGTACTTATCTAAAAAAAGTAATATTGCTGAGTTTAGCGTGTGGGATAATGTTACTTCATAGGGGAAATTATTCCTAATAAGTATAGTTTGTATGCATCTTAAATTTCAGGACACACAAGCGAATACCACTGAACAATTAAACTCCATTGAACAGCAATCTCACAGCAAGCCATCTAGACCTTCTTCGGTAGCAGAGGCAGTGGTTAAAATACTAGGAGATATGGGAGTAGAGTATGCCTTTGGTGTTTCGGGAGGCGCGATCGCGCCAATGTGGGCTGCATTACACCAAAGTTCCATACAGGTGCTGCACTTTCGCCACGAAGCTGGAGCAGCTTTTGCGGCCATTGAGGCTTACTTTGTTAGCGATCGCCCAGTTGTGGTATTCACTACTACAGGGCCGGGGATCACCAATGCTTTGACAGGGCTGTTGGCTGCCCGTTGGGAGGGTGCTAAGGTGATTTTCGTATCAGCTTCAACCTCAGCATCACAGCGTGGTCGGTGGGCTTGCCAAGAAACTAGCGCCTACACAATGCCTAGTGCAGATATTTTTACTTCGGGGACAATATTCCATTATGCAACAACCCTCGAATCCAGCGATGAACTTCCAGAGGTTTCTCGAAGGCTTGCTCTTGGTCTAGCACAACCGGCAGGATTTGTAGCTCATATCAGTATTCCGACAAATATCCAGACAAGTTCAGTAAAAACATCTTTGCCACAAGTAACTCTGTGTCATGCGATAGCAACGGCAAGTGAAGAAACAATCGGAGAATGTGTCCGGTTACTTTCTGAGGGAGTCTTTGCAATCTGGGTAGGCTTCGGGGCACGGGGTGCTGCAAAAGAGATTCGCCAGCTTGCTGAGAGGACAGGGGCTGCCGTAATGTGTTCACCACGGGCTAAAGGTATTTTTCCTGAAGATCATCCTCAGTTTGTTGGTGTCACTGGCTTCGGTGGGCATGAGTCGGTTCTCAAGTACATGCAGAAATACCGTCCTTTACGCATCTTAGTTCTGGGAACACGCTTAGGCGAACGCACATCACTCTTGCTGCCTGTGATGGTTCCTTTGCGGGGCTTTTTGCATGTTGACATCGACCCAGAGATCCCAGGAACTGCATATCCATCTGCTGAGACTTTTGCCATTCCATCTGACATCAGAGTGTTTGTCAAAGCTCTGTTGAAATACTTTCCGCAGCAGCTTGTTCAGTTGGCAAAACCGATCCTGCCTAGACCCGAATACAGTACAATCAGTCCACGTACATACGGTAAAGTGCGTCCCGCAGTACTTATGGATACTATTCAAAGACTGATTGTTGACGCAAGTGATGTATTGGTAATGGCCGAGGCAAGCAGTTCCTCTGCTTGGGGAAATTATATGCTGCGGTTTACCAAGCCACATCGTTACAGAAACTGTAGCGGTTTCGGTTCTATGGGGCATATTACCACTGGCATTGTCGGTGCGGCACTAGCTCGTCGTGGTAAAGTGATCGCCATTGTTGGTGACGGTGCCATGTTAATGAATAACGAGATCAGCACAGCGGTGAAGTACCAAATTCCAGTTGTCTGGATAGTACTTAATGACGGATGCTACAATATGTGCGATCAAGGGATAGCAATGTTGGGCTTCCAGGGTGTAGATGCAAAGATTCCCCAAACAGACTTTGTGAAGATTGCTTCTGGTATGGGAGCCGATGGTATTCGTGTCGAGAGAGAGCCTGAGATCCAGGCGGCTCTGGAGCAAGCAATGGTGGCGATCGCTCCATTCGTGGTTGATGTAGTCATTGACCCTACTCAGCCTGCACCAATTGAAAGTCGGATTCAGAATTTGATTGGCCAAAGCAATACAAATTATTACTACTAACTTAGTATATAAAAAGTTTTTTATGGCACAACACGCAGTAGGTATCCGCTCACTGGCTGTGAGCTTACCTAGCATTAGACGTAACAACGATTACTATAGAGAAAAATACCCCGAATTGGTTGCTCAAGCAGAGCAAAAAAGTTTAGGAAGGTGGTTCTCTCTTGATAGCTCCACCCCTAAGAATGAGTTCGACTTAGAGATGGTGCCCTATCTATCAGATCCGTTTCGGGGGACTGTCCAACGGTGGGTACTCAGTCCAGATGAGTCACCATTGATGCTACAGTGCCGCGCAGTAAAAGATACTTTGGCGGCTGCAAAGCTTTCTCTGGAAGATGTCGATCTGATGCTTGTTGCCTCAGTCTGGCCTAAACAAACCGGATTTGGTGATGCTGCCTTTCTGTCGCGTGAGCTAGGTTTGCAGGGTGCAGCTTGGAATCTAGATGCTAGCTGTGGTAGCACTCTCATTGCATTGCAGACTGCTTATGCTTTGGTTGCGGCAGGACAGTATCACAATGTACTAGTAGTGATCTCATGCTCTTACTCTCACTTTGTCCCTGAGGATGATACTGCCTCATGGTTTCTTAGCGATGGTGTCGGGGCTTTTGTGGTAAGTAAACTTGAATCACATCAGGGTATTCTTGGTATTAAGACTATTCATGCTGGTGCGCTGTCCGATTTAGTTTACCCTGCGATCGCCAAAAATATACAGGGCAACTTGCAGGTTCGTATGCAGGTCAGTAAAGATGCAAACAGGTTAACTCGGGAAACGGCTGTAGGGTTTCTTCGCACATGTTGTGAAGGTGCTATTAATGCAGCAGGTGTGACGCTTGAGCAAATAGACTTTTTTATTTTCAACACACCTACGGCTTGGTTCGCACGTTTCTGTGCCCGCGTACTAGGTATTGATCCAGAGCGTACAATCGACCTCTATCCACAATATGCAAACATTGGGCCAGTACTTTCTATAGTTAATATGTACCATGCTGCACAGTTAGGAAAAATTAGTGAAAATGACTTAGTTCTTGTTTATGGATTTGGTGCAGCAGGTGCCGTCTCTGCTAGTGTGATGCGTTGGGGCAAAGTAGCACTAGGTTCTGCTCCTATCCATAAAATAGAATCTGACTTGGCACTGACAAATTCTAAAGACAGAAGCATTGCTTCTTGTTAAGGATATTTACCAATATTTAAAGTTTTTTTGAGTATTTGCTTGTGAATAAACAAATTTTTGCGACCGGAATTTTTATTTTATCTCTTATCTTTCCGCTTAAAGTTTCAGCGCAGAATAATGACGATATTTATGTGTTTGGTGATAGCCTCTCTGACACAGGTGATGTATTCAATGCCACAGGCGGAATAATCCCTCCCAGTCCAACTTACTTTAATGGACGTTTTTCCAATGGCCCAATTTGGGTGGAATATCTCGCCTCTGATTTAGGATTAAAGTTGAATCTAAACAACAATTTTGCCTATGGTGGCGCAACCACAGGGTATAAAAATATTGGTCTTTCTAGTTTACCAGGATTGCAGCAACAGATAAATAGCTTTACATCAGCAAATACTTCTGCAAACCCGAACGCCCTCTACGTCATCTGGGCTGGTACAAATGATTATTTAGATTATTTTTTTGGTAACGTTCCCAATCCTAATGAAACAGTCAAAAATTTATCAATGGCTGTGACATCACTTGCTGCTGTTGGTGCTAAAAACTTTCTAGTGGTTAACTTACCAGATTTAGGAAAGTTCCCAGTTGTAGGCGGCAATAATCAAGATTACAGCTTACTAAGCACTTTTACCAATGCACACAACTCCATTTTAAGTGCAAATCTCAACTTTTTGAGCCAGCAACTCAGCCCTGATATTAATATCATTCCTCTTGATGTTAATTCTCTATTCAATAGAATCATCGCTGCTCCAGAAGAATTCGGTTTTACAAATGTGACTGATTCTTGTATTGGAGATTTATCGGTAGTACCCATCAATATTCACAAGCAACTGGTTGCTTGTGAACCAGATAATTTTTTATTTTGGGATCAAGTTCATCCTACAACCTCTGCTCAAAAGCTAATTGCAGAATTAGCTTTTTCAGCCGTGAAACCAGTACCTGTATCCGAACCTTCTGCTGTATTAGGGATATTGGCGCTTGGTGTTTTAGGTACAGTTGGATGGGCGATTGATAGATACAAAGATGAGCGTAAAGTTAGGGCAACAATTGTACTTATGCCTGTTTTTGAAGTTATTGATAGGCAAAGTCCAGAGTTTTGAATTAATAATGTAAATCTTAGGATCAAAGTTATGAGAATTAAGTTTGAGAACATCCTTATCTGGGGACGTTCTACTGAGGAATACATCAAAATGTTTGGTCTAACTGTTGAAGATATCAAGCTGAAAATTATTGACTGTGCAGGTGGACCTGCAAGCTTTAATGTTGAGATAACCCGTCGAGGAGGCAATGTTGTTTCTTGCGATCCCATTTACAAATTAAGTAAGAGTGAGATTACTCAACGCATCCAAGAAGCTAACCGTGAAGTCATGAATGCGGTGCAAGGAAATCCAGATAATTTTGTTTGGCAGGATATTCAATCGCCAAGCCAGTTACTAAACATTAGAAGATCCGCGATGCAGGAATTCATTGAAGACTTTACTTTAGGAATTCAGGAGAAACGTTATGTTATAGGTGAGCTACCTACTTTACCATTTGCTGATCGGCAATTTGATTTAGCCTTGTGTTCTCATTTCTTATTTATCTATTCTGAACACCTATCTGAAGAGTTCCATCTCGCTTCTATTGCAGAAATGTGTCGAGTTGCTATAGAGACACGCATTTTTCCACTGGTAGACACGTCTGGGAAACAATCTCCATTTTTGCTGCCAGTCATCAACCAACTCATCAAGCAGGGATATAAAGTAGAAATTAGACAAGCATCCTATGAATTTCAGAAGACTGGAAACAAATTCTTGCGTCTATCAAAAAGCTAAGTCTTGAAAAAAGTTATTTAGTTTTTTCTATGATCATCCAGGCTTTTCAGCTTACAACTTTAGGATTGTCTTCTCCATGAATAACTGCTCCTAAAGCTTTCAGTGAGGCTCTCTGAGCTTCCGTTATACCTGTAATGCCAGTGACGTTCATACCTTGATAGGGTCTATCATTCCTCAAAATTTTTAGACACTCTCCAGTCTTCACATCCCATATTCTAATAGTATCATCTTGGCTACTACTAGCCAGGGTTTGATCGTGGGCACTGAAGGCAAGTGACCAAACCCACTTGGTATGTCCTGACAAACTTTTGAGGCATTGTCCACTACTAATATCCCATAACTTCACCATTTGATCGCCACTCCCACTTGCTAGAAGGCGTCCATCTGCACTAAAGCTAACTGAGTAGACAGAACTGGTATGACCTTGTAGAGTTTTAAGGTGTTTACCTGTTCTCACGTCCCACAATTTCACTGTTTGATCACTACTGCCACTCGCTAGAAACTGCCCATCTGCACTAAAGCTGACTGACCACAGCCAATCAGTATGTCCTTGGAGGGATTGAAGGCATTGACCAGTGTTGACATCCCATAACTTTACTATTTGGTCATGACAACCACTAGCTAATATCTGACCGTCTGGGCTGAAGGCGATAGACCAAACCCGATGGCTTTGTCTATTCAAGGTATTAAGGCATTGCCCCGTACTAGTGTCCCATAGCTTTATTGTGCGATCGTCGCTGCTACTTGCCAGAATCAGACCATTTGGGCTGAAGGAAACAGCTAATATCCGGTTACTGTGCCCATTTAAGGTCGTGAAACATTGTCCAGTATTAGTATCCCACAATTTCACCGTTTGGTCTTCACTACCACTAGCCAAAATTCGACCATCTGGACTAAGGGAAACTGATGTTACTCGATTATTGTGTCCTCGCAAAGTTTGAAGACATTTACCGATGCTAGCATCCCAAAGCCTGACAATTTTGTTAGATCCACTGCTAGCCAGGGTATAACCATCTGGGCTGAAGGCAACAGACCAAACCCCATCACAATAACCCTGAAAAATCCTAATACAACTCCCAGTACTGACATCCCATAGCATAACTTTTTGGTCATCACCGCCACTAGCCAGAATGTAGCTGTCTTTGTCAGAACTTAGTGCAACTGTCCATATTCGGCTGCTATGTCCTTTCAAAGTTCTAATGCATTTACCTGTGGCAACATCCCACACTCTCACCGTTTGATCATCACTGCCGCTAGCAATAATGTGTCCATCCAGACTGAAGGTAACAGAATGTACTGAGTCAGTATGACCTTGCAGCGTTAAATAGCATTGTCCTGTGTCAACATTCCATAGCTTGACTGTGTGATCGTGACTAGCGCTAGCCAAAATATGACCATCTGCACTGAAACTAACGGAATGGACTCGATTGGTATGTCCCTGTAATATTTTGATACATTTACCAGTGTTGATATCCCATAGGTTAAGGGTGTGATTGTCGTTTCCAGTTACCACTGTGTAACCATCGGGGCTGAAGGCGATTGACCATACACTATAATCATCTACTGATAAGGTGTTAAAACACAGACCTGTATCGGTATTCCAAAACTTCACAGTTTTATCTTCACTGCTACTCGCCAGTATGTGGCCATTCGTGCTAAAAGCGATAGATTGGATACCACTGCTATGCCCTTGCAAATTTGCAACACACTGACCAGTACTAACATTCCATAGTTTCACTGTTTGATCGTCACTACCGCTAGCAATAATATCTCCATCAGGACTGAAGGTAACTGAGCGAACCCAACCAGCGTGTCCCCTACAAGTGAGCATCTGTTGTCCATCTACAACTTGGTACAGACGAATCTCATTATTAGTATCACCTGTAGCTAGAAGTTTCCCATTGGGGCTAAAGGCTACCGAAAAAATACCACCGAGGGTTTCAACAAAAACACACTTAGCTAGATCGGCGTGAACAAAATTTACATTGTGCAAATTCATACTCCGCATATCTGCTTGCCAAACAGTCAGATAAGAAAAATCATAGCCACTTAAATCTGTTTCTAAATGACAAAGCAGATTCAAAATATTGCCAGCTGTATAGCCTGGTTCTAGCGGCGATGTTTCTCGGAGTTTTGTAAGAATTTGAGTTAATTGATTTTCAATGTTCCTTTTACTTCTTAAAGCATTAAGCAAACCATCTATAACTGGTTTGATGATGAGACGAACTTGAGTATCTTTAACATAGTCTTTACCCGTTGCCTTCATCAGAGCATGACATCTGAATAAATCAATCTTCTGAGTGACAATCTCTTCACAGACCTGTTCTATCAAGCTACTAGTCACATACTCCATGACTACAGGCTGGAGGGTAAAAAGTGATCCAGTTTTTTCAATGAGCTTAGGCGTAGCTTTCTCGATTAGCGATCGCCTGCCTAAAGATTCTAGAGCCTCTAGTAATTTTGCTTGTGGTACTGGTGATACAATATCTTCTCGCAACTCTGAGAGTGTAACCGACTCACGATTAATCGCTAGCCAGTACATAATATGTTTTTCTATATCTGACAAGCGGTCAAACTGCTGCTCTAAAATATCGCGAATGTCGCCAAAAACAGACATATCTTGCTGCAAAAAGGCAGTCACATTACCATCAAAGATATCTTGAACGGTTGTAGCAACTATCTTCAAAGCTAGTGGATTACCTGCATAGCGCTCAATCATTACTTTCCATTCATCCTGTGCTGCCGATAATCCTTTGAGTTTCAAGATTTCTTGCCCTTCTGCCATCTTCAAACCACTCAGTAGGAATGAGCGAACAGGTAGTGTTTGTCCTTCCAGTAATGCCACTTCTTTCGGTTTTTCACGACTAGTCAGCACTAAGCAGCTTTGGTGAGTTGCTTCTCCTATCCGTCTTAAAAGCTCACCGTATTCTTCATATCCTTCTCGATAAAGTCCGGCGCGGCTACCACTGCGGAGAATTGACTCTGCATTATCAAGGATCAGCAAACAGCGATGATTTTGCAAATAGTAGAGGAGTCTTGAGACCCGATCGCTAAAGCTTTCTGGTAAGTTATCTTCTGTTTCCTGCTCGTCAGAGAAAAATTGGAGCAGGTTACTGAGAATAATTTTAACAGGTGGGGCTTCTCGTAGCGATCGCCAGATCACATACTCAAAGTTTTCCTGCATCTGTTGAGCAAGCTTTACAGACAGCGTTGTTTTCCCAATACCTCCTATTCCTAATAGTGCGACCAATGCACAGTGTTCATTGAGAATCCATTGCTCTAGGGTGCTAAGTTCTTCTGTACGTCCATAAAAAGCTGAGTTAAAGATAGCTTCTCCCCAATCTAGACGATTAGTTGACCTTAAATAGTCACTTTTATCTATTTTTAAATTGAAAGCTGAAAAAAGCTTTTCAATAGTCTGCTTATCAACCCCTCCTTCCCGATTCAAGACTTTCGAGATGGTAGCAGAATATAACCCAGAGCGGGCACTCATTTCTTCGAGAGTATACCTGTTTCCAAAATTTTCCTTTGCTTCTGACTGATGTTTTGCTTCCTTAATTTTTTGTAAACCCTTGGTAGTAAGTGCAACGCCACGCTTTCGTCTCCAGTTCTGTAAAGTCATGTATTAACTCACGTTTGGGTAATCGCCTTTAACTAAAAGGAATTATCTACTAAGTTGCTATAGATATGAGGTGATAGCTATCACAAAGGAACAATTTCATCTTGCAGAGAATCTCAAAGAGTTGTATGTCCAAAATGCTTACTCATGTCAGCCATCTTTAGGAATCTAATTGTTTCGGTAATTTAACACAACTTATTTAACATAAAATCTGGACTGTGGATCGTTGCTGATACAAGGTCTTCAGTCAAAAGCTTCTTGCACCAACCGCAATAGTTGATTTATTCCGTATGATACTAGTAATTTAATACCTTCTATTTTCAGTAATGTGTTTGGGGCTTAACGCTTAAGTTCAATCTCAAAATCTTGATTTTCACTGGTAAAGACGTTTCAAAATTGGCAAGCTTGATAAGGAAAGTTTGTATATATCTAGCCTATCAATCAATGAATAAAACTGCTGCACTTAAATTTCCCCATTTGGCAACCTCCAGCAAGAAAAAGGCGCTTAAGCGAATTACCTTAAACTTGACATTAGATGAAGCTCAGAATCTTGAAAAGTATTGTGAACAAACAGGCAAACCAGCAATAGACGTGATTCGTGAACTGATTGAAGCCTTACCTTGACCTGTCAAATCCCTGTCCAGAAAAATCATGACTATAGTCGAAGGTGTTGTAGATTTGGACAAAGGTTTTCAGTTTACTCTGACAAGAGTAATTCAAAAGCGGTAATCATAAAATTAAACACTTCCAACTGGATATTTGCTACTTTCTTTGCTGTTGTTTGTTGCGAAAATACTAAAAAACAAGGGTTAGAAATTATTTTTTGATGGAAGTGACGACAGACTAAAATAGTCGCCGAACCGTATAAACAGTTTCTCAGCCCTCATTTTGTAACTAAATATAGTTTCACGTCATCTTGTTTTCGGCGTGCTGCGCTCGTTTATGGCGAGCGTAGCACGCCTTTACTCAGTTTTTACTTGCCTCTCAATCTTTACCAAAAATTACCCAAGTTCTAATATTTATATCTTGAGAATCAACTAAAGTGAAATGGTTAACAAATCTACTTTTATTTCGTCTGTGGTAAGGCTCGAATGAGTTCTCTAATCACATCTGTCGCTGGTCTGCCTGTCTGTTCACAATATTTTTCGAGGTTTTTGGCTTCATTTGATGCCAGGTTTATAGTGATTCGCTTGACCGCCCATTTTTTGTTCATGCTAAAACTGATAAATCGTATACTCATAGCTTCAAACCCTGATTTTACCTTTCCAGATGGAAAGTAAGCTGTTAAGCATATAAGAAAGCACATTGAGATCGTAGGGCGCAGGGGGCAGGGAGCAAGGGAGAGGGTTTGCAGCTTTTACTACCATGAAAATGATGCAATTTAAATGACGATTAGCTGAACCTAATTTTGGGATGTGCTGGGATACCTTTTTAAGGATGTAGGACTTACGCAAAACTACATATTGTAGAGGCAATTCATGAATTGCCTCTACCTGGAAATCTTTCTATTTGCGTAAGTTCTAGGATAATTAGGGCAGATTCAGCTTGAACCCAAACCTATTGGAATATATGCCCTTACTACTTTTGTAGTTTAATCTGCACCTTCAATTGGTGCAAAACCTTGGCGCTGAATATTTTCTGTTACCGCGCGTGGTTCTAGGAATTGCAGTAGGTAATCAGGGCCTCCAGCTTTAGAACCGACTCCAGAGAGTTTGAATCCACCAAAGGGTTGCCGGCCAACGATCGCTCCGGTAATATTGCGGTTGATGTACAAATTCCCAACTTCAAACTCTGTCTGCGCCTGCTGAATGTGCGAAGGTGTTCGAGAATAAAGTCCGCCAGTTAAGGCGTAGTTTGTCCCGTTGGCGACTGCTAACGCTTCCTGGAAATCTTTTACCCGAATTACCGCCAGCACAGGGCCAAAAATTTCTTGCTGGGAAATTACCGCATTTGGCGATACTTCACTAAAAATTACAGGGCCGATAAAATATCCTTGTTCGGGTGCTGGTAATTCCAAGGCTAATTGTGCTTCTGCCTTACCCTTCTCAATATACTCGCGGATGCGATCGCGGGCATTGGCATCAATCACTGGCCCCACTTGGGTACTTGGTAACTCTGCTTCCCCAATGTTCAAGGATTTTGTGGCTTCTACCAATCGCTGCACAAAGGCTTCATAAATTGGTTCCAGCACAATCACTCTGGAAGCCGCAGAACATTTTTGTCCACTGTAACCAAATGCCGATTGTACTACTCCTACAACTGCTTGGTCTAAATCAGCACTTTCATCAACAATGATGGCATTTTTGCCGCCCATTTCAGCAATCACCCGTTTCATGTGCTTTTGTCCAGGTTTCAATATTGCGGCTTCTGCGTAAATTCTACAACCAACTTCTTGAGAACCAGTAAAAGCAATTACATGAGTATCTGGATGATTTACCAAATAAGCACCAACTTGCGAACCCTTGCCAGGTACGTATTGAAATACACCTTTAGGAAAACCAGCATCTATCAAAATTTCTGTGAGTTTAGCTGCAATCACAGAAGATGTTTCCGCAGGTTTAAGAAGAGTACAATTCCCTGAAACTAAGGCTGCAACAGTCATTCCACAAGCGATCGCTAGGGGGAAATTCCAGGGAGAAATTACTACAACAATCCCCCGTGGATGGTAGATATAACGGTTAGTTTCCCCAGCAAGGTCATAATTAACACCTTTGTCTAGCCTTTCTATTTCATCAGCGTAGTACCTACAAAAGTCGATCGCTTCCGAAACCTCTCCATCAGCTTCCTTAACTGGTTTCCCAACTTCCAAAACTATCCAAGCTGAAAGTTCGGCGCGGCGGAGTTCCATCAAATCACCCGCTTTCCGCAAAATATCAGCGCGTTGTTTCGCAGGTGTTTTCCTCCACCCAGGAAATGCGGCTTTGGCTGCTTGCATGGCTTGTTCAGCCTGTTCAACACTAATCAAGCCTACTTTACCAACTACTTCACTGAAATTAGAAGGATTGAGAGAATCAACAAATTCCGGCGGATTCACATATTCCCCATTAATCAACGGCAAATAAGTTTTACCCAATTGTTGACGAACACTTTGGAAAGCTTGCGCCGCTTTCGTTCTGATCTCTTCCACCGCATAATCGGTATCAGCTGCACCAATGAAATGAGAGTTAGGAGTTAAAGATTTTTCTTCTTTGACAATTGGCGGCGCTAATAACTCTTCAATTGGTCTATTTTCGAGGTTTTGGCGTAAAAATGAACTATTAGCTGTATTTTCTAACAATCGGCGAATTAAATACGCCATTCCCGGCAACAATTCACCGTAGGGACAGTAAACTCTGACTCGATAACCTTTATCAACCAACGCCTTGGCAACTTTATCACCCATACCGTAGAGGACTTGTAATTCAAAGCGGCGGCGAGGGACATTTAAACTTTCAGCTATGGCAATGGCGCGAGAGTGCGATCGCACATTATGGCTACCAATGGCAGAATACACATATTGATGATTTTCTAGCAATAACTGAGTGATGGTTTCAAAGTTAGCATCAGTTGCCGCTTTGTCGTTGTAAACTGGCTGTTTCCAATGTTTCTGGGCTGCTTTGATAGTTTCTTGATCCCAATATGCGCCTTTCACCAAGCGGATTGTCAGAGGATAACCACGTTCTTTCAACCAAGAAATTACGTCTTTGGCATCTTGTTCGCTATCACGCAGATATGCTTGAATTGTCATGCCAATATCTGTGCGTTGCCGAAATTCTTCTTCTAGTAAGAGTTTTTTCAGGATGCTGAGAGTTATATCCTTATAAGCATACTGTTCCATATCAAAATGCACAGCTGCACCCAACTCTTTAGCACGACGTAAAAGAGTCCGAATGCGATCACTAACTCTCTCCTCACTACCTTTAGCATCTAATGGGTCAAATTGAGAATAAAACGCCGTTAATTTCACAGAAACCTGAACTTTGGGTATCGCTTCGCCATCAGCCTCATCAATAGCCGGGATAGCTGCCCAATTCTTTGATGCTTCTACCAATTGTTGCATTAATTCTAGATAGCGTTCTAGATAAGACTGCGCTTCGGCTTCGGTAATCACCGCTTCACCAAGTAAATCAATGGTGAAAGCCATTTTTTCTTTTCGCAGTCGTTCAACTGTTTTGATGACTTGTTTAATATTTTCCCCAGAAATATATTTATGGGCAAGAGTCTCAACAGCTGTACCAACGGTTGTCGCAGCAACTTGTCCTGGCATCGAATCAGGGTTGGCAAAGTTTAACATTCCCTTCAAAGCTGCCGGTAATTCTACAGATTCATCTCCTAAATATTCTTGTAAATGTGAGGCAATTTCTGATTTACTGTGTAAAGCAGGTAGGGTATCTATAAAGCGAAATAGTTGCACCCGCAACCCAGGATTACTCATCGCCCAAGCTAGTAATTTATCATCCCAACGCATTTGATCCCGCAGGGAAGAAAAAAACGAACGATTTTCCTGCGTTGCGGCTAGAAGTTGTTTAGCAATTTCTTGGGTTTTAGCTTCGTAGGTGCTTGTTTGTACTTGTAATACCACTGATAATAAACTCCGTAAATCAAGGCAAGGCTTTTTGTACAAAGCCTGTGTCTTCTATTTTGACGCTTTCATTTAGCTGTCACCATATTTAATGGTTTGCCAAGTTGCAATTTAAGTCTGACAGCAGGAAAATTCTAAGTAGTAGCTTTTAAGGAGCAGAATTTTGATAAACACGGATAATTGGGCAGAAAAGAAGGATTTTCCAGCTTTTTCTCTTATTGCATCTTCCCTCTGTCGTTTGAACAAGATGTACTTATCTTTTCCAATACTAAGAATGGGTATACTCACTCTATGCCTACAGAAAACTTTATGGATATTTTATTTTCTAACTGGCAACATACACTCCAATCTTTTGGTGTTGACCAGATCGCGGCTGAAAAAGCCTTTAATTCGTTGGTTGCAGCTTACTCTACCCCTAGTCGCTATTACCATACACTAAAACACATCGCTCGCGTTCTTAGCACAATTCAGATTTTACAAGGTTACACCAACAACCTAGCTGCTGTTCAGCTAGCAGCCTGGTTTCATGATGTAGTGTATGACACTGAAGCTAAAGATAATGAAGAACGAAGTGCCGACTATGCTTTTGAGTTGCTGAATACTTTAGATATTCCAGAAAGTACTATAAATACTGTTATGCGTCTCATTTTGAATACTAAAGACCACCAAGCTGCGGTGAATGACTCTGATAGCAAAGTCTTAATTGACGCAGATTTAGCGATTTTGGCTGCTCACTCAGTGGAATATGAAGAATACACCCATGCTATTCGCCAGGAATATGGCTGGCTTCCAGAGAAGGACTATATCACGGGTCGTCAGAAAGTTTTAGAACGGTTTTTACTGCGATCGCATATCTATTTTACGCCTTTAATGTTAGAGTTCGCCGAACCCTCTGCCCGTGGCAATATCCAGGCAGAAATTCAGTCTTTATTGTCTTATTAATTTTACACCACAGCCCATACCAAAGATTTGGGTCTTGGGAATCAGGACTCCTACCCTTGGAGGGGATGTAAGACCAAAAAAACTACGGAGTTTTTGAGGCTGTTCCCAATAAATTGGGAAGCTCAGACTTCATCTGTAGGCAAGTCTGAGTATTTCACCGTCTACCACCACCACGATGAGGCACTTCAACTTCAGTATCTTGTAACTTTCTTTTTGGTGCAAATACTTCTTGATGTTGTTGCTGCTGAATTTTTTGCTGTGCAAACTTGACACGGGTGCGAACTCCAAGATCGGCATCTGTATCCAGCATTTGCTGAAGTTGATTTGTAATCCGTGACGCTTGATCGGGTAAAGTAACTGCTATAGCAATGGCTAATGTTTCTAAACTCGTCACTGCTGCATAACGGACTACCCATTCTGGATCTTGAGAAATTAATAATAGCGCCTCTAATACCTCAGTCTGAACAGATTCTACTTTCTCTGGTGGTACTTGATGCCAGCGCAAAGTGCCTAATCCTCTAGCAGCTGCCCGCCTCACACTTAAAGAAAAATCGGTTTTTGCGGCCTCTAACAAGGTATCTAGTGCCCGAACATCGCCAATTCCCGCTAAGGCACGAAGCGCCCAAGCTCTAGCACCATAGTTATAATCATCAATTAGTTCCAATAGTGGCGATACTGCGGCTTCCCCGATCGCAATTAGTCCATCTACCGCCGCCACCGCCGCTCCTGGATTGTTGTAGCCCAAAGCTGCAATTAGAGTCGGAACAGATTCCTCTATACCGGCTGCTGCTAACTCTTGAACTGCGTCTACTAAGCGCTCGGACGAATCTGCTTCTTGTACAGCACGGATCAATATTTGGGCAAGTTCGCTGTTATTCATAACAATTTTTCATGAGTAATTAGCCGTCAGCCAATTGTAGCTGAAGTTATCCGTAGTTTACATCATACATAAACCCCCTAACCCTGATTTTGTAGTTGGGTTGGGGGTTATTTGTGATAAACATTTCTTTTGTAAAGTATTAATAACAACTTACTCTCTACAATTTATGACTACAATAGCGAGTCCATCAAATTAATCACTTTAATCGCATCTTCTGACAAAGTGGTTGGTGTTGTGTGATTGACTTGATATTCTAGTAATCCTTTGAGGGAAATGAGTTTCAGGCTATTTTCAGCAAGAGTCTGTGCGATCGCATCTGCTGCGGGTGGATATCCAATGGCTCCCAAATCTGCTAACACTGCTCGACGCAATTGCAATCTCTCACCCGCCAAAGCCTTTACCAACCGTTCTCCATAAGCTGGTTCTTGGGTTAATTGATACATCGCTCGTGCGGCGGCATATTGCACCAATTCAATTGGATGCTCTAAAAATGGTTTTACCAAAGAGGTGAATTCAGTCGCCCTCAAGGTTCCCAAAGCTTCTAAAATGGCCTCGTAAGGTTGAGATAAATCAGGTTGCTGTGAGACAAGCTGCTCTCCCTGTAACCCTGCTGCTAATAGCTTGATCAGGGCGGGAATACAAACCGGATCACCTAGCATTTCTAAAGATTGTGCTGCTGCTTCCCGCACATAAAAATCTGAGCAATCTAAACACGTAATTAAAGGTGAGACTGCCTGGCGATCGCCTAGTTTTCCCAAGGCTCTAGCTGCGTTCCGCCTTAGAGGATATCCGCCTTCTGGTGTTCTGTCGGCTTCATCCTCTAAAGCTTTGATCAGTCCTGTAACCGCAGCTGGTTCACCTATGCGAAACCTACCCAACCACCAGGCAGCATAAAATCGCAAGCCTAAATCTTCACTTTCTAGATTTGCGATCGCTTGTTCTACTGTTAAAGATCCACCATCGGCATTATCACCTGTCGCGGATAAATCTTCAAATTTCTGTGGACTGGAATTCATTAGGAAGAAGGGTGATCGCTTTGTTCGCTATTTGTCGTTTCAGCGTTTAATGGCTGAATACTAACTATTTTGCCACCTAAGCGAGTAATTCGCTGCATTTCTTGATTCATCCGGTTTTCAGGCACTGTGAAAAATACACTGGCACTAGAGCGAATCGGATAGTTGTTTTTTTGGGTTTCTTCGCTTTGGCGCAAACCTACTACTTCATATCGGAAGGAGCGATTACTATTTCTACTACTAATTTGTCCAACCATAAATCACTTCCAAATTTCAAATTTTAAGTTTTCAATAGTCATTAATCAATGACTAATGACTATTGACAAATGACACTAAAGTGGTTTCACACTAGCTATTTTACCACCTTGTTTTACCACTCTCTGGAAGTAACTAGATAGTTCTTCATAAGGTATTACCACCGCTTGATTGACACGGCGTGTGCTAGGATAACCGGCACCAAAAACACCTGCTACTTCAATGCGGTAGAGTCTGCCTTCTTTACCAAATGTTCCCGCACCACCAAAAGTACTGTTGGGTGTAACGCCTTTTTCGGAAGCAACGTATGAAAAACCCGAAGGGCCACCAGATGGAGGAACAACAACAGATGCACTATTGCGACCTAGTTCAGCAGCAAGGCGAGAGGATTTGCCTTTGAGTTGGGAAGTATCGCTACTGGCATAGCCGCGATAAAGTTGGAATATCCGGCTGAATCCTACAGTTTTCTGTCCTGTTTGGGTGTTAAAGCCGCGATAGTAAGGAACTATATTTTCACCAAAGCTAGATTGATACTCTGGCGAATCAATATAAGAATCGATGTCGGCTTCATATCCCTTGTTTTGGTACAAGTCCAAGTGATAGACCACTTCAGACTCATCATAAGGGGCACGACCCAACAAATGTTTATAGTTCAGTTCGATAACGCGAGTTTGGAAATTGTCGTAGAAAAATTTGGATTTGTACAGTTCTGATTTGGCAACTTGACGCACAAACTCTTGTACTGTATTTTTTCCATCGCGCAGGATAGATTCAGCACTTGTAAGCCGATCAGATGCCAATATATAGTTGTTGCCCAACACCTGACGATAGACGGCAGCGATTACTCTCTCTATATCTTCTTTACTTGCATTGGGACGCAATTCTACAGGAGATTGGTCGCTAAAAGGTTCCGTTCCTAGACGGGACGCTGCTGTTGTAATAGCCATTGGTAATTTTCCTTTTGTAATTAGTAAGTTGGAAAAATTAGGAGCTAGGAGTCAAGAGTTAACAGTTAAGGGTAGAGGTATAGTTAGGAATTTAAAACTCATAACTTCTAACTCCTCACTCCTCACGTTTAACTCCTCACTCCTAACTCCTCACTTAATTCCCGATTCCCTATTTATACGGCAGTAATGCTAATAACTCTACTGCCCTTACGATTCAACTGCTGCAATTTACTAGACAGTTGCTCGTAGGGTACGATCAATTCCGCAGTACCACGGCGCACTACAGTTGAGTTGGGGGAAGCTGCTTGTAGCACTCTGATGCGATATGTTTCCCCACGACCACCTGTAGAAAGACCCGTTAAGGCTCCGGCGGAGACTGGATAAATGGGTGAAGCTAGATTTTTAGCGACTTCCCAGGTTAGCCGTCCTTGTTTTTGTCCTTGGGCGCGATCGCTATTTGCATAACCACGATACAGTTGGAACAGTCGGCTATATCCAACGTTCTTCTGTCCTACTCGACTTTTAAAGCCTCGATAGTAGGGCACAACATTTTCGCCAAAACTTTCTTGATATTCTAATGAGTCAATGTAAGAATTAATTTCAGCTTCGTAACCTTGTGAGTTGTAAAGCTCAACATGGTACGAAATTTCTGACTCATCTTCTGGGGCACGCCCCAATAAATGCTTATAATTTAACTCGATAAACCGAGTTTGCGAGTTGGAGTAAAAAAACTTGTCCCGATAGAGTTCCGATTGAGCAATAGCTTGCACAAATCCCCGAACCGAGATTAAACCTTGCTGCAAAAGCGATTCTGCACTTTCTAGACGCTCTCCTTCTAGGAGATACGCATTACCCAAAACCTGGCGGTAAGCTGCCCGGATAACCACTGCTACATCTGCTTCAGTTCTATCGGGGCGTAGTTCTACAGGTGCTGAGTTTTCAAATGCTCCAATCCCTAGTCTTGCTGCTTGTCCCAAAGCTGCCATCTTTAAACCTCCTCAGTTTTAACTGTAAAACTGAAAACTTTTTAGAAAATTTTTTTCTAGTTTTTTAACAGTCTTTTGAAAATAAAACTGCCCGGAGAGGTAAGCAACTCATAGAACTCACTTGTCATAAGAGCTGATTTCCTCTCCGGGCTAAAGAAACACTCTAGCTTAGAGTATTGATTACATAGTCGATGTAGGAATTTGCTTCAACAGCTGGGTCGCCGCTTAGACCGTGGTTAGCTTTGATGTACTTGAGAGCTTCAATGTACCAGCTAGGAGATAGGTCGAAAGTGCGGTTGATTTCAGCCAAGCCAGAAATCAAGAAATCGTCCAAGGGGCCTGTACCACCAACAACTAAAGCGTATGTGATAATCCGCAAGTAGTAGCCAACATCACGAACACACTTGCCTTTACCGCGTGCATCAGACGCGAAGTTGGGGCCTTGTTGTTGAGTGGTGTAAGGGAACTTGTTATATACTGCTTGAGCAGCACCTTCGGTCAAGCGTTGAGCATTAGCACTTAATGCTTTTGCTGCTTGTAAGCTAGCTGGTGCTTGACGGAAGCGACCAAAAGCAACTTGAATTTCGGTGCTGCTGAGGTAACGGCCTTGAGAGTCAGCCGATGCAATTGCTTCAGTTAGAGGTGTTTTTGTCATTTTTGGTATTTCCCTTTTACAAACTTTTGGTTGAAATTTTGTTTTGTCCTAATGGACAATTATCTCAGTCAATAGCAGCAATATTTGCCTTAAGCTACTGCTGAAGCAGCACGATCAAAATAGCTAGCAATTTCAGCTGATAAAGCGCTGCAATCGCCTCTGGTGATGTTGTTTGTATCGTTAACAATTGCTAGGGAAGCTGCTTTCAGCTTTTGAATACCAACAGCAACTGAAGCTCCTGGGGTTCCCAATGCCAAGTAGGTTTCACGCAAGCCGTTGAGGGCACGATCATCTAACACGCTGGAATCGCCAGCGAAGATTGCATAAGTGATGTAGCGAAGAATGATGTCCAAGTCTCTGATGCAAGCAGCAGCGCGACGGCTGGTGTAAGCATTACCACCGGGAGTGATCAATTGGGGTTGTTCTGCCCACAAATCACGAGCAGCAGCAGCAACAAGAGCTGAAGCATTGCTGGTAATACGGTTAACAGCATCTGCACGCTTGTTACCATCTTTTACTAGTTCACTCAATGCATCCAATTGTGCATCGGAGAGGTATTCCCCACGTGTATCAGCTTGGGAAACTACTTTTGCAAATGCATCTAAAACCATTGCGTTAAATCTCCTACTTTGCTTGGTTAAGAATAATTGGACTCAAAACTGAATGGTTCAGCTTTTTTTGATGTCAGCACTGCCTGACGAGTTACGAAAGGTCTAAAACAGACATCCACGAAATAAGTTTACGATCTCCAGGCTTTCAGATTAAAACTTTTGTTAAAAAACTTCAAACTTCTATGAACGACTGGAAAACCTGATTAAGATGTTGTTTTTTACTTCCAAGTTCTCTTTATACAATGCTGCCGTATCATTATTTATTACAAATTATTGTTATGTTTGTTAATTTCATTTACACAACTTTACATTTAGTGTTAACTTCTCGACACTCTAAAAATACTGGAAATTTATTTCAGGGAAATTCCTAAAGAATGTGTAGGTATAAGCTGCCGCAGAGATCATATATTGAACTTTTGTAGTATTTGATACTTGGTATCTTATGCCAGGGGTACATGGCATATTTGCGGCTGCATTGTATCGATTAAGGTAATAAGTGCAATTTCTTCGTGTCTCTGCTCTCAATTTTTAAAGAAAAAAGACTTGATTTTGAATAAATTCTTATGATATTCTTAATTCAAATTTAAACTACGGCTTTTCGATAAAATTATCGTAGTTTAAATTACATAGTTATATTTGTCATTTTGCAAACTTGTGGTTAATGGTAACGGAAATCACCTCCTATGGTAAAAGACTGGTTTGAATGGCACGATCTCTACAAGAACGAACCAAAATTGCAACAACGCTTGCAAATTGTTCAGGAATACATTTCCCATAGCTTGAATTTGTCCCAACCAGGGTTAATCCGTGTAGTTAGTGTTTGCGCGGGCGATGGACGAGATTTACTAGGAACGCTATCAAATCACCCACGAGCAAAAGATGTTTCTGCCCGACTCGTAGAGTTAAATCCACACCTAGTTGAACGTGGACAACAAACAATAGAATCCTTGGGTTTGACAAAACAAATTGAGTTTATCAATGGTGATGCAACTCTCTCCTCTAACTATGTAGGAGCAGTGCCAGCAGACATTGTGATTGTCTGTGGTGTATTCGGCAATCTTGCAGATGAAGCTGAACTAAATCGCTTGCTAGCGAACCTGAGTTTTCTGAGCAAACAAGGTGCTTTTGTAATTTGGACTCGTGGACACTCTAACGGTATTCCCCACTCTGAGACTGTGCGTAAATTTTTCCGTGAATATGGATTTGAAGAAGTGAACTTCAAACTCACCGCAACCGGAGACATGGGAGTAGGTATTCATCGTTACCTTGGTGAAAATTTAGCTGCACCCAAAGAACAACAGTTTTTCGCGTTTACTGGTGTTCCAAGTAAAGCCAGGTAAATAAGTTCAAGCCCACTCAAGTGGACTGAAAATGTCTAATTTATTACTATCTGGGCGACTAGAAGTCGCGGCTACACAGACAAAACCTGCCTCCGCAGGTTAAAAACTCTTCACAATACCAGGTGGACTTTATTTGTATAGTAGCGTTCGTTCGCGTCAGCGTGCCGGATGTTCTATTCTATTCGCCCAATCTTTTCAAACATCCTCTAGCACACAAATTCTAGTAGTTTGTCCCATTAATTCTGCGGGGCTGTGAGATCCCCGACTTCTTGAAGAAGTCGGGGATCTTATCACCCTCACCGATCACAATTAAGTAAGAACTTTTGTCCTTATTTCCTAAGCATTAAAGTACTTACTACAAACCCTTCATTACTAACTTGACAAATTCTAGTATGACTTCCGCAATAGTAAATGCAGTAGGGGCAATTCATGAATTGTCCCTACTAAGAAATCAGGGTTTTGTATTGTTTGTGTAAGCCCTATCTCAGCATCTATGTCATTAAAAGGACTTGATCTATTAGCCTTGGAATTTATTCAAAGGCAGGTTGACAAGGAAGCCAGAGATTAAAAAGATCGGGGTGAAAAAAAGGTTTTTAAATATGGGGTTCCTTTTCCCCTTTTCCCCTGATTACTAATTCCTACCAAACACACTGCCAAGGGCACGTGCCATATTTTGCGGTTGCATTGCATCCATTGCGGCGGTGGGTTCGTAGCCGCAGTGAACCATACAATCGGCACACTTGGGATTACCACTCTTCTGGCCGTATTGACTCCAATCAGTTTGTGCCAGTAATTCCTTGAAGCTAGAGTAATAACCTTCGTTCAGCAAATAACAAGGTTTTTGCCAACCGAGAACACTATAACTAGGGCTACCCCAAGGCGTGCATTCGTAGTCTTTCTCACCAGTCAGAAAATCTAAGAACAGTGGATTGTGATTGAAGTTCCAGTTTTTTTCACCAGCTTTGTAGGGAGCCAAAATTTGCCGGAAGAGGGTGCGGGTTTGTTCACGGTGGAGAAAATGATCTTGATCTGGTGCCCACTCGTAACTGTAGCCGGGAGAAATCATCATTCCATCAGTATTTAGGGTTTCCAGAAAGTCGAAGAACTCTTGCATATCTTGGGGTTTAGTACCCTCAAAGATAGTTGTGTTAGTGGTGACACGAAAACCTTTAGCTTTAGCGGCGCGGATGGCTTTGACGGCAATATCAAAAACACCTTGGCGGTCTACACAATGATCGTGTAACTCGCGCATTCCATCTAAATGCACGCTAAAAGTCAGGTAAGGTGAAGGTTGAAACTTATCCAAGCTCTTTTCTAACAACAAACCATTGGTACACAAGTAAATATATTTCTTGCGCTCAATTAATCCTTGAACAATCTGATCAATCTGGGGGTGTAGCAGAGGTTCTCCCCCAGGAATTGAGACAACTGGTGCGCCGCACTCTTCCACTGCGGTAAAGCACTGTTCTGGGGTGAGATTTTGCTTTAATATTTCCTTGGGATGTTGGATTTTACCACAACCAGTACAGGCTAAATTACAACGAAAAAGAGGTTCCAACATCAATACTAAGGGGAAGCGTTTACGTCCTTTTAAACGCTGAGTAACCAGATACTTCCCGATATCCATAGCTTGTTGTATATTAACTGCCATTGTTGCGATCGCTCCTCTTTTAGATATAAAAACACCACTGGAAAACATAAAACCTTCGTCGGGGCGCAGGTCTTGCGCCCCTACTGTCTATTGCATCCACACATAAATCGCTATATTTTTCATTTAACATAGCCCTGAGCAACAAACCAATCCACAGCATCTTTAAGTGCTGCTTTTAGTGAAGATTGAGGTAGACCCAATTCTCGTACAGCCTTTGCAGCATTGTAATACATCGGTTGTTTTGCCATCCGAACGCCATCCAATGGCACTGAGGGCGATTTTCCCAAGGGTGCGAGAATCTTTTCATCAACCCAGGCAGCAGTAAAGGGCAACCAAGCGGGTACTGTGCGTTGAGGTGCGATCAAACCTGTGATCTCGGCAAGTTGTTCTAGTAGTTCTTTGAGACTTAGATTTTGATGACCTAAGATATAGCGATCGCCTGGCTTACCCCGTTGCAAGGCCAGTAAATGCCCCCACGCTACATCTCGCACATCGATAAAATTAAGACCAGTATCCAAGTAAAAGGGCATTTGCCGTCGTAAAAACCGTAAGATTATATCACCTGTGGGGGTAGGTTTGATATCCAACGATCCAATGGGGCTGCTGGGGTTGACTATCACGATCTCTTGACCTGTGGCAAATGCTTGCATCGCTTCTTGTTCAGCCAGGAACTTAGATTTTTTGTAGTTCCCCACCAACTTTTCTAAGGGACTCTGATGTGTTTCATCGACCACTTGACCAGATGATCCTACCCCAATTGCCGCTACTGAACTGGTATAAACGGTGCGTTCAATGCCAGCTTTATTAGCTGCTAACAAGACATTGCGCGTACCCAGAACATTATTATGGTGGAGTAAGTCTCGGTCTGTTTGCCACAGAGAATAATGGGCTGCGACATGAAATAGATATTGACAACCTCTCATTTGTTGCCAGAGATTTGGATCGTTCAAATCGCCTTTGACAATTTCTACCTCCAAACCGCGTAGATTCTCCAAATTGCTACTTGAGCGTACCAGCGCTTTGACTGTGTAACCCTCTTTCAGTAACAACCGTACCAAGTGGGCACCAATAAAACCTGTACCCCCTGTGACAAAAACTTGCATCAACTTCTCTCTCTTGTCTGAAAGCGGGGAAACCAATCATCTAAAATAGTGTAGACTACCGGCACGACAATCAAGCTGAGGATAGTTGAAGTTACCAGTCCACCAGCGATCGCTACAGCCATAGGCGATCGCAATTCCGAACCAGCACCAAAACCCAATGCGATCGGTAGCATTCCCAAAATGGTGGAGGCAGTAGTCATCATAATTGGTCTGAGGCGCACTAATCCAGTGTTGAGGATTGCCTCTGTGCGTTCTGTGCCAGCATTGCGTAACTGGTTGATATAATCCACAAGCAAGATGGCATTTTTATTGGCCAGCCCCAGCAAAAAGACAAAACCAATCAGTGAGATCATACCAAAATCGCTCTTAGTGATCAGTAGTGCCAACATTGCCCCTACCAGTGCTAAAGGCAAAGATACACCAATCACTAGAGGGTCTACCCAGCTTTTGAACAGCAAAATTAGTACTACAACAATACACAAGGCAGATAAAGCCAAAGTACTGCCAAAACTGCTAAAAACCTCACCTTGGCTAGCTGAGTCTCCTCCTAAATTTAACGAAACATTAGAAGGTAACACCGCCTTAGCTTCAGCTACCACTTTATCAGTAGCATCACCCAAAGACAGATCCTTGCCAAGATTCGCACTGACATAAGCTACTCGCTGATTATTCAGACGCTCGATCTGAAAAACCTCACCTTGGCGATTTGTTTCACCTGTAACTGTGACATCGGCAAATCCCGGTAATCTCTGAATTCTCTCTTTAATTGCCTTGACTGCTTTACTTAAGGCTTGAAGATCGTCACCGCGCAAAGCTATTTGGAGAGGTTTTTGACCGCCAGAATCAACAAACTGAATATCTTCCACACTGGTAGTTACTCCAGGAAGGACAGGTAAATTGGAGCGGAATTGGTCTTGTAGTTCTCCAGTTGTGATCGTGCGGTCTTCCTTTAACTTTATATATAGTGTGCCTTTATTCGGCTCACCCTCACGAGAACCAACAGTAGTAAATACCGTTTCAACTGCTGGTGATTTTCTGACTACATCTTCTAGTTTTTTAGCAACTTGAAGAGAATCGTTTAAGGGATTAGGGATTGGGGATTGGGGATTGGGAATTGGGAATTGGGAATTGGGGATATTGCTTCCTTGTCCTCCTTGTCCCCCTTGTCCCCCTTGTCCTCCTTGCCCCCCTCTAGCAAAATCGGGAATACTCGGTAAAGGAGCAGTATAAGCAATATTGAATTCGCCGCGATCGAGTTTGGGAATAAATCCTTTGGGAATTAGTGGAATCAGCCCTATACCCGCAATAAAACTAAGTACAGCTAACCCAACAACTATCTTCCGGTGATTCAAAGACCAACTCAGCAAGCTTCTGTAAGATTGGGCAAATGCGACCCAAATTTTTGCTTCCCGACGCGGAGAGAGTGAGGGTCTAGGTTTTAGCCAGTAAATAGCCAGAACTGGAGATAAAGTCCGAGCAACTAGCATAGAAGCAAGCATCGCGGCTGAAACAGTGATGCCAAAGGGCTTGAAAAATTGCCCAATTACACCACCCATCAAACCTATGGGCAGAAAAACCGCTACTGCTGTCAACGTGGCGGCGGTGACTGTTAATCCAATTTCATTGGTTGCTAAAAGCGCCGCTTGGCGGGGAGTTTCACCATCTTCAATGTGTCGCATGATGTTTTCTACATCCACGATCGCATCATCAACAATACTCCCAATCACCAAAGCTAAAGCTAACAGCGTAATTGTTTCTAAGTTGAAACCGAAAATTGCCATGACGATAAACGTCGCCAACAAAGACGTAGGAATTGCCAAGGCAGAAATTAGGGTGGCTCGCCAATTCCATAAAAAAGGAAATATAACCACGATGGACAACAAGACTGCTTCTAGCAAAGCATCGATAGTTGACTGGGTGGCTTGGCGGATATATTTTGCTTGGGTAGCAGCTAAGGTGAGTTTGACATCCTTGAGGGTAGAACGTAGCCTTTGGACTTCTTCTTCAACTCGACTCACCACTTCTAAGGTGTTAGCGTTACCGCGTTTGATTACCTGAAATGCGAGTGCATCTTGCCCGTTAAATCTAACTAATGTTGCGCCTGCTTGGGGGATGGCTGCTGCACTCAGATTCGATGGATTTAAAGGAGGAGTTGCAGTAGCACCGCCTAACAGTGAGACTTTCAGAACTCCTGGTAGTTTAGCGATCGCACTGACAATCTCGTCTTTCGCCAACTTTGTCAAATCTGTAAGATTCCGGATGGGACTCTCAATGGCATAACTAATGGCGGCTGACTCGTTCAGGTTCAGGGGAATAATTTTAGAAGTCGCTCCCTGAGGTAAAGTCAACTGCTTGAGGGCAGTTTCCACCTTTTTGGTTGATGTTTCTAAATTCGTACCAACGGCAAAAGAAAGGCTAACGGCTGTTTGACTGGGATAGGTGGATGAGCGAATATTTTCCAGTCCTTCTAGGGAACGGAGGCGTTCTTCCACGGGTTTGGTGAGCTTCGCCTCTGTATCCAAGGCAGTTGTCAAAGGGGCTGTAGCATTCACAACCACCACTGGAAAGGTAATATCTGGAAA
The DNA here is from genome assembly GCF_036917775.1 of Nostoc sp. Classification (GTDB taxonomy): domain Bacteria; phylum Cyanobacteriota; class Cyanobacteriia; order Cyanobacteriales; family Nostocaceae; genus Nostoc. The sequence continues at coordinate 16,815 of NZ_JBALEQ010000024.1, read as the reverse complement.
CAAAGCATACTTAAGAGAACTAAAAGCCAGAATCCCAGCTACCGTTACGGCAATCCAAAAACTCACCGTCAACCACGAAAATTGAATCGCTAATTTGGAAATATTGAATACTTCTCGTGCGGATTTGGAGTTACGAAGCTTTACCATCTTGGAAAATTATCGTGTGGGTGACACAATTATTTAGTCATGCTACAGCAATCACCTTCGGTTTGCGAGTTTTGGTTACTACTAACGGCAATATTACTTATTGTCACTCAGATATGACCCAATCTTTAATACAAAAGGAAACTTCAAAGATGAAACTTGGTTCTGTCGAGCATAAGGAATTATTCTGCCGGAGCTTTACCGAAAGCTACAGGGAATACGAACCTGAGTCTCTCCCCTGGCCAGATTTGGACGATACAGCCTTGAGTTTCTTACGCAGTATTCCCTTTTGGGAGAAAGCTCTAGATACAGAAAGACAAGCGGGAGCAATAGTTAGTGGCTACGCAGCAACGGTGAGCGATCCTATTTTACAAAGTGCGATCGCTCTCCAAGGTAAAGAAGAATTACGCCACGCCCGTCTACTTCAAAAATTAATTGATCGTTACGGCATCGAAATACCAGAACGTCAACCAATTCAAGTTCCCCAAAATATCGAGCCAGTCTTTACGCGTTTTGGCTTTGAAGAGTGTCTGGATACTTTCTTTGCTTACGGGTTATTTGCGATCGCCCGTGAAGCTAATGTTTTTCCAGAATCCATTTTCACTATCTTTGATCCCATCATAGATGAAGAAACACGTCATATTGTCTTTTTTGTCAACTGGTTTACCTATACACAAATTCATCGTGGCCAGGGATTCATCCCATTACGGAGCGCCAAAACCCTTTGGCAATACGGCAAGGCTCTCAGTAATTTGATTGCTGTCTTTGGCAATGATGATCCTAGTAAAACTGGCTTCGCTGTCACAGGTGCTGACATCTTTACCAAAAACCTGACACTAGAAAAATTTCTCAGCATTTGTCTAGTAGAAAATCAGCGCCGGATGAGCAAGTATGACCCCCGACTACTCCAACCACAATTACTACCCAGACTAGCCAACATCGCTCTCCGCACCCTTGAGTTAATACCCAAACGCAAACTTCAGAATATTGAGAGTGAGAGGGCTAGTGCCTAATTTTTTGCCCATCAACACTATTCTGGTACCTCAAGGAGCAGAATATAAAGCTGTTTGTCGCGGATTAAGCGGCGTTACTGGTTCCATCCCAATAGTAGTAGCCATACCTGTTGGGATGAAGCCCTTACTTAAGTATCTGCACCAAGAGCAATTTTTAGCTCCCAAATCCAGGGTGCTGATTATGGGTATTTGTGGCAGCTTGAGCGATCGCTACAAAGTTGGTGATATTGTGCTGTATCAAGATTGTGTTTATCAAGGGAAGCTTCTAGAGTGCGATCGCACTTTCACAGCACAATTACACTCTTCGATATCAGAAAAAGTATCATTAGTCAAGTCATTAACTAGCGATCGCGTAATTTGGTCTGCTACCGAAAAACGCCATTTAGGTAAGATGGGGGCTGATGTTGTTGATATGGAAGGATTTACTGCTTTAGAGTTTTTTAATGCCGCCGAGGTATCTGTGGCAATGCTGCGAGTAGTCAGTGATAATTGTCAGCACGATATCCCCGATCTCACATCAGCAATTAATTCTGATGGCTCCCTAAACCCTTTCCCTTTAGCGATGGCAATGCTTAGACAACCGCTTGCAGCTACTCGGCTAATTCGAGGTTCATTGACAGCATTAAAGGTGTTAGAGCAAGTTACAAATATGCTCTTTTCTGATAATAGATTGAAATAATTTGTTTTACGAATATTTTAATTCCCAGCTTATTAAATAAGTTGGGAATTTAATTTTATATAAACATATCTTCATATAAAACAATTTTTTTGAAATTTAATATAAAAATATCTGTGATTACATTTGTGTTGATACAGCACTTCCGGCTATTATGCAATAGAGTTTTACTCTTACCCCTCTCCTATCATAGCTTTCAGCTATGAGGATGTACCTCATAGCCGCCGGAAGTGCTGTATCACATTGATCACAAGAATAATTACTATCAGTGTAATAATCAATACAATTTTTATTTTGATAATAAAATTATTTGGGTAATAAGTTTCATAGAAACTTTATCGTTATGGATATTAATTATAAAAGAATATTGGGAAGCATAATATAGAACCTTATCAGGGTTGGGTTCCAGAAGAGCTAATTCTTTTTTATTTGAATCAAAAATACTTTTTTGTCAAAATAGCTCGGAACTGATTTACCAACTATTTAACAGAATTTATGAATTTCAATCAAAACTTATACTTTTACTCGTTTCTAGCTAATTTTAGATGGCTCAAAAAAAGTTACACCGCTAAAATCATGTCGGTGGCTTTTTTGGGTACTCATGTACCACTTCTAACTTTACTTTTGAGCTTCGTTATCTCAAATTCCTATTCCTTTGAGATGGCGGCACGAGTTATGATTATTGCTCTATTGGCTACATTAGCAGGTACGGCTGCCACCCTCTATGCACTAAACCATCTCCTCAAGCCGGTCATTTTTACATCTGCTGCATTACAAAATTATCTGAACACCAAAACACTACCTAAATTGCCCACAGAATTTGCTGATGAAGCAGGTACTTTAATGGCAGATACCTCACAAACTCTTCATAAATTAGATGAGTTAATTCACCACATCACTAATTATGATGAACTAACTGGATTACCCAATCGTGATTTATTCTGCGATCGTCTTCATCAGATTTTATCCCAACCTGAAAACAACCAGCGCCTTGTAGCTGTGTTTTTGCTCAGTATTGATGATTTCACTGGTATGAGTCATGGATTAGATCATCAGACAACAAATTTATTGTTAAGAGCAGTTGCCAAGAGATTATTAAACTGCACGGCACAAACAGATATTCTCGCCTATTTAAAAGGAGATGAATTTGTTCTTGCTCGAATGGATATTCATTCTTTCGAAAGTGTAATTAAGCTATCTCAGATGCTGTTGAGTAACCTGAGTAAACCCTTTTCTGTAGAAGGTAACTTGATTCATATTACCGTCAGTATCGGTATCACACTTAATAATCTAACCGATCCTAATAGCGTAGATCAACTTTTGCAACAGGCTCATATAGCGCTTTACCAGGCCAAACAGCAAGGGCGTAGCCAATACCAATTCTATTCGCCAGAAATTAATGCTCAGTTGCAAGAGCGACTGACTTTAGAAAATGAATTACATGGAGCGCTTGAGCGTGGCGAAATGCTGGTTTATTATCAACCTCTAATTGATTTACATAGCGGACAAGTTATAGCGATGGAAGCGTTGCTTCGCTGGCAGCATCCTACATTAGGTTTGGTTTCTCCAGTAAAGTTTATTCCCATTGCAGAAGCCAATGGTGCGATCGTACCAATTGGTGAATGGGTTTTGCGAACTGCTTGCGCCCAAACTCGTGCTTGGCAGCTTGCTGGATTTACCTCAATTCGGATATCTGTGAATTTGTCATCTCGACAGTTTGAACAACCGTATTTGGTTGAAATCGTCAACCAAATTCTCGAAGAAACTGAACTCCAAGCATCTTCCTTAGAACTAGAAGTGACGGAAAGCTTTTTGATGGCTGATATTGATCGTTCAGTTAAAACCTTAAAACAATTACGAAAACTGGGTATCTGCTTGGCTCTAGACGATTTCGGTACTGGTTATTCTTCCCTGAATTATTTGAAACGCTTTCCTGTGAATATGCTCAAAATTGATAAGTCATTTGTGCAGGATGTCATGTCTAATCCTGATAGCGCCGCCGTCACCGATGCGATTATTGCCCTAGCAAAGAGCCTCCGGTTGAAAATCACAGCAGAAGGTGTGGAAACCGAAGAACAGCTTAAATATCTAAAAATGCGTGGATGTGATGAAGGTCAGGGTTTCTACTTCAGTCGTCCTGTTCCTGCTGATATAATTGCCCCGATGTTGCAGAAAAGTTCTCAGCAGCTGGAGATTACTACAACATAGGTGGATGTCTAAACCATGAAAGAATTAGGAAAATTTATCAGGCGTGACTACAATGCCGCTAAACTCTTATGACGAAGCAGCCCTTAGAGTCAACTTGATAGCCCCTGATGAAATTAGCCGATATCCTCAAGGACTCAAATTATAAGCTGTCGCAGTTTGCGATCGCTGAAATTGAGCAGTTAGAGCAGACGATTACTCTCAAGGCGACCAAAAACGGTGATGTTCCTTAATCCAAACAACTGCTAGAAATTGCTAAAACAGGAGTAGAACAGGCGATAGAAACCGATGAAGCGACAGCCACAACTTGGATAAACCAGCAACTTGAAGCCTTGGGCATTAATCTAAGAGCCTGTCAAGAAACAACTTTTACAATTTATTATCTAGAAAGCTTACTGAGAAGGCATTTCTAGCTCAAAAGAGGCAAGGTTGTTACATGACAAGCTCTAAGCACGATCACTTAAACTATCTGGGAGTAATCATGAAAGCACTTAAAGTTATGGCAACGATTAACGCTCAGGGACAACTAACTTTAGATCATCCGCTTTTAACTGATAAAAATAGCCGAGTAGAAGTCATTGTGCTAATCCCTGAAGAAGAAGAAGTTCTGGATGATCAATCTCAAGCAGAAGTCTTAGCAGATTTCCGGCAAGCTTGGCACGAAGCCATGACTGGGCAAACTATCCCGGTGGCTCAACTTTGGGAAGGTCTTGAAGATGGTTGATCAGCCTTTGATTCAAGTTCAAGCTTCGCCAACGTTTAAACGAAATATACGCGCTCTTGCTAAAAAATATCGCAGTATCCGGAATGACATACAACCTGTTATCGAACAACTTCAGCAGGGAGAGTTGCCAGGAGATCAAATACCTGGTGTTGGTTATGCAATCTTCAAGTTGAGAGTCCGAAATAGCGACGCTCAAAAAGGTAAAAGTGGCGGCTATCGTCTGATTTATTACGTCAAAACAGCAACTGGAATCATTCTACTGACTGTTTATACCAAATCTGAACAAGTTGATATTGCAGCAAAGGATATTCAGAGCATCATTGCAGAATATGAGCAACAGACAATCAATGATGAAGAAAGGGATATATAAACAACTGCTGGAAATTGCTAAAACAGGAGTAGAACGAGTGATAGAGACTGATGAAGCGACAGCCACAATTTGGATAAACCAGCAACTTGAAGCCTTGGGGGTAAAACTGACATGATTGCTCAACCTGAGACAAAACACTACACGGTTGAAGAGTACCTGGAACTTGAAATCGCCTCCGATATCCGCAACGAATACCGTGATGGAGAAATTATCCCTATGACAGGTGGAACCCCAGACCATAATGATATTACCAGCAATCTTGTGGCTATCTTGAAAGCCACATTGCGGGGAAAACCATACCGTGTATTTATCCTGGATCAACGACTCTGGATTCCCGGTGCAAATCTCTATACTTACCCTGATGCGATGGTTCTGCCCAAACCCTTAGAACTTCAAACTGGACGCAAAGATACCGTGGTGAACCCCTGCTTTATCGCTGAAGTGTTGTCTAAGTCGACCCAAAACTACGATCGTGGCGAGAAATTTGTTGCCTATCGTAAAATTCCTACCTTCCAAGAATATTTGCTGATCGATCAATATCGCATACACGTTGAGCATCATGTCAAAACAGCCGCTCATCAGTGGCTATTTTCAGAATACGACGACCCAACTGTCACCCTTTCTTTGAGTACCTTTGAGTTGCAAATTCAAATTGCAGAGCTTTACGAAAATATTGATTTTTCAACCGTTTAAGTTGAACGTCCAATTAACATACTTGAAGATGACTATTTTGAAATTGTGGAAAGTTTTGCAACCATCTGAGTCCGAGATGAAACCTCAAGTTTGCGAAACATCCTTTTTAAAGCTTGCTTGACAGAGTTTTCAGTAATCCAAAGTTCAGTACTAATTTCTGCATTGGTTTGTCCTTGAGCCACCAAGTTAGCAATTTGCTTTTCACGAGGCGTTAAACGCTCTGTCTGTAATAGTAGTGGATGTTGGGATTGCGCCATGGCTACCCAAGTAGATATGTGCAGACAAAGCGCACTCAAGTCTGTGAGATTTTGTGAATCGAATGTAGGCATTCCTTGCTGACGAGTAAAACCTACCACACCAACTAACTGCCCATTGCTGACAATTGGCCCTGCCATGACGTGCCAGTGATCGGCACGAGGACAAATCAACCTCCACGTCTTAGGCTCTACAACTAAACCTTCATGAACAGGGGCATGGTGTTCTAGCAAGTAACGGGCAACTGGATTGTGTTGGGGTGATAATGCAATTTGCAGTGCTTTTTGGAACTTGCTGTCAAGTAGAGAAATTTGAGCAAAGAAAAACAGCCCACATCGTGTAGCTGAAAAATATTCACTCATTTCTGCGCGGATGTGCGATCGCAACGCCTCTTCATCTTTAGCTTGAGCAATTTCATGAAATAGAGCTTGTAAGGCAATCATGATTGGCAAATTGTACACTTTCGAGGTCTAGGCGCAGTATGGCAACCAGACCTATCCTAGCCTTTGTAACATCAAGTTTTTCCACTTTTTTGCTTTTTTTGATTACTTAAGCATGACTCTAAATTCTGGCATTGATGATACACAGATATCCGGGCGCTGGATTCAAATCGGTTTTTTTATCGCAGTAGTGTTTTTCAATCTCTGTTTAGCAATCCAAGTATTCAGTGTTGGACTGGCTTACTTTTACAACTCTGATTGGTGGAACCTACATATTTGGCTCGTGCGAGGATATAGCGGACTCTCAATAATTTTGTTGATTTGGGTGTTTTTGCTGCCTTTTCCTCCCAGAGTCCAGAACCTTACAGCAAGTATCCCAGTTTTGCTGGGACTGCAATTTCTCACAATTCACTTGAAGACTTCTTTTCCTTTAGCTGTCTTTCATCCACTCATCGGCTTTTCTTTATTTTCTATTTCCACAACCCTAGTTCATCGGACATCGCAAATTGTATTTCCCAACCATAACCAAGATTAAATAGGTAAATTTCAATTCTTTTAGCGCTATTGCAGGAGAAATAACAATGTCTCAATATGCTCATCCATCCGTTCTTGTTGATACCCAATGGCTGGAAAATCATCTCAACGAGCTAAACGTCCGCATTATTGAAGTGAATATCAGTCCAGAACCGTACAAAAATGCTCACATCCCTGGTGCTGTCTTCTGGAACATCTTTACAGACTTACTATTGCCCGATTTGAAACTTAATTTGGATGCGATCGCTTTTGAAAAACTGATGGCACGTTCAGGCATCACTAATGATACAACAGTGATTGCTTATGGCAGTTATCCTGGAACTGGAGCCTGGATTTTCTGGCTTTTGCAAGTCTTTGGGCATGAAAATGTAAAAGTTCTCAATGGTGGCTACCAGAAATGGAAGTCAGAAGATCGTCCACTAGCAACTGAGTTATCCACGTTTCCTGCTACTGATTACCGTGCCAGAGGTATTGATGCTCATCTGCGAGTATTACACAATGAAGTTCAAGCTTCGATTGGTAGAAGCGAGCGTGTGTTGTTAGATGTCCGAACACTTCAAGAATATTCTGGTGAGTGGTTTTTCGATCAACCACCAAAAGAAGGTCAACTCACTGGACATATTCCAGGTGCAGTGCATCTTGAGCATACCTTAATTCTCAATGAGGATGGCACTTTTAAATCATTCAATGAATTGAAAAATCTTTATCACAGTAAGGGCATTACGCCTGAGAAAGAAGTTTTTCCCTACTGTACTATCGGTGCGCGTTCTGGATATATCTGGTTTGTCTTGAAGTATTTATTAGGTTATCCGAACGTTCGGAATTACGATGGCTCTTGGAATGAGTGGAGTCGTCTACCTGATGTAGCTATAGAGAAATAGTGAGCTATTATTCGCAAATATAGCCAATAACCGCACCTTTACGGACGGACACCACTACCATTACCAAGATTAAAATCTCTTAACCTTTCGTTACAATAAAAACATCGAGAAGGACGAAAACAAACCTCTCGAAGCTGAAATCAAAGGTGAACGACATGAATGGCACAATTCGCGTTGGTAATCTCTTCGGAATTCCCTTCTATATCCATCCGTCATGGTTTTTAGTTCTGGGTTTAGTAACTTGGAGCTATAGCAGTGGACTGGCGGCACAATTTCCCCAATTGTCTGCGGGATTAGCTTTGCTACTGGGATTGATGACAGCGCTGATGTTATTTGCCTCTGTCGTCGCCCATGAATTAGGCCACAGTTTCGTTGCGATTCGTCAAGGTATTGATGTTAAATCCATCACACTGTTTATATTTGGTGGTTTAGCTAGTTTAGAAAAAGAGTCGAAAACCCCAAGTGAGGCTTTTTGGGTGGCGATCGCTGGCCCAATGGTAAGCTTACTACTGTGTGGTATCGTTACAGCAATTGGTGTTACTACTACTGCATCAGGCCCGTTAGCAGCAATTCTTGGTGTTCTTGCTTCTGTTAACTTGGCATTAGCCCTCTTCAACCTGATTCCTGGCTTGCCATTAGATGGCGGAAATATACTCAAAGCTATCGTTTGGAAAGTTACAGGCAATCCTTATAAAGGCGTAACCTTTGCTAGTCGAGTTGGACAAATCTTTGGTTGGGTAGCAATTCTTTCAGGTGTACTTCCCCTAGTATTATTTGGCAACGCCGGTAACTTCTGGAACTTGTTAATTGGCTTCTTCTTGTTACAAAATGCTGGTAATGCGGCTCAATTTGCCAGAGTGCAAGAAAAACTCACAGGTTTGACTGCTGAAGATGCTGTAACTCATGATAGCCCGATTGTATCTGGTAATCTTAGCCTGAGAGAGTTTGCCGATGAGCGAGTCATCAGTGGGCAAAACTGGCATCGGTTTTTAGTGACTGATGATGATGGACAATTAGTAGGTGCGATCGCAGTTGATAATTTACGAAATGTCCCAACAGCATTGTGGTCAGAAACTCAAGTAAAAGAAGTCATGCGACCAATTACCGAATCTACCACAGTTCAATCCGATCAACCTCTGCTGGAAGTCATGCAGGTACTCGAAGAACAAAAGCTATCTGTACTTCCCGTAATTCGTGAGAACGGCGTTCTAGTTGGAATTTTAGAAAAAGCTGCAATTATCCAGCTACTTCAAAGCCGAACTCAACCAAACCCTGCGTGATAATTACTAATTCGTAATTCGTAATTTAAGCTTAGACTCCACTCAGATTAAAGGGAAAGGGATAATAAAACCTTTCCCTTTTTCCCTATTTTGGAATTATATGGAGTTGAGAACAACAGATAAATTCCCATCTTCTGGCTTCTTGAGCATTTCTGCGGTGATGGCACGTTGCCAAGTTAATTCTTTTGTAGTCTCATCCCAATGCCAGCGTAATAAGTTAGCGGATTGACTCTTAACAATTCCTGGTAAACCAATCGCTTTTCTAGGTGCATTAGTAGCTAAAGCGATCGCACTTTCTACGTCACAAATTTCCCACTTCACCAAATTCTGCACTTCCACCAATAAGGGTAAAGTCGTCCCTGATAAAGTGCCATCGGCCAATCGTGCTGTACCGTTTTTAACTTCAATTTGCCGACTGTCCCAAGGATACACGCCATCGGGTAGCCCCAGAGGAGAAAGGGCATCGCTGACGAGAAACAGCCCTTGTTCTTGATAGCTAGCGCGAAGCAAAATTTGTAGCATCATGGGCGAAACGTGTTCACCATCAGCAATAAAACCACACATTACATCAGGATCGATAATTGCTGCCCCTAATAATCCTGGTTCTCGGTGATGTAATGCTGGCATGGCATTGAAGGCATGAGTTACCATCGTTGCACCTTGTTCAAAGGCACATTGTGCTTGAGCAGATGTGGCCTGAGAATGCCCTAAACTGACAGTAATTCCCAGAGAACGCAAATATGGAATTACTTCGCCAGTGAAATCTAACTCCGGTGCTAAGGTGATGACTTTCACGACATGGGCATAATCACCCAAAACCCACTTAACCCGATCCATTGTCAGGGGTAAGAGATACTCTGCTGGGTGTGCGCCGCGCTTTTGAAAATTCAAAAATGGCCCTTCTAGATGTACTCCCAGAATCTTGGCACCTGCTGATTGACTGGGGATAACTTCAGCAATAATAGCAAGCGATCGCTGAATATTTTCTACCGAAGTTGTCACAAGTGTCGGTAAAAATCCATCTACCCCAACATCCCATAAAAATTGTGAGATTTCCTGGAGCTTATGAGCATTTTCAGCCGTTAAATCAGGAAATGCCAATCCCAAAGCACCGTTAATTTGTAAATCAACGCCACCCAATGAAATCCAGTCGCCAGCAACGTTTATTAGAGATGCACGGCCGCGTGCTTCTACTGTACCCATTGGCAAGATTTGCTCAATTATGCCCTTTTCATCAACCAAGAGCATTTGCAAATCTTTGTAACTAGGCACTCTAGCATTGATAATATCTACAGGATTTTGTGTTGCTTGGGTCATCACACTGACGAGAAGAAAGATAAATCTGATTTTAGATGCAACCAACATCAATCAATGAGATGATAAATCGGTATAATCTCAATACTTTTTGGTTAAACCCAATAATCTCTCTTTTGGTCTGGGAAAAGGTTAAAGGGTAATGGGGAAAGGGAAATTCAAACCTTTTCCCTTTCCCCTTTTCCCCTTAACCGAAAAGTATTGGGTATAACCTAACTCAAATAATTTTTAATTTCTAATTTTTAATTTTTAATTATTATGGCTCCTCTAGTTGGTATTATCATGGGCAGCGATTCTGATTTGCCCACCATGAAAGACGCGATCGCAGTTTGTGACGAATTTGGCGTTGAGAGCGAAGTTGCGATCGTTTCTGCTCACCGTACTCCAGAACGGATGGTGCAATATGCTCAACTCGCACACCAACGCGGTATTAAAGTCATTATTGCCGGTGCCGGTGGTGCTGCCCATCTGCCAGGAATGGTAGCGTCTTTAACACCACTTCCTGTTATTGGTGTTCCTGTAGTCACCAGGAACTTACAAGGTGTAGATTCTTTGTATTCTATTTTACAAATGCCTGCGGGTATTCCTGTAGCAACAGTGGCGATCGGTAATGCCAAAAATGCCGGACTTTTAGCAGTACAAATACTGGCAACTCAACAACCAGAATTGCTAGAAAAAGTCCAACAATATCGCCAAACCCTATGTGAATCAGTAATTGCAAAGCAAGAAAAGCTAGAAGAATTAGGCTATGAGCAATATTTAAAGCAGATGTTTTAATAAAAATTAACACCAAACCAAGAGGGGGAGAAGAAAGTCTTTCCCCGATGCCCCATGCCCCATACATACCCAATGCCCCATAACAAATGACTAACCAAACTATTCGTGTTGTTGCCCATGTTATTGCTTTGCCTAACAAAGTAGAAGAGGTGAAAGCTGTACTGTTGGAACTCATTGAGCCAACCCGTCAGGAAGCAGGTGCGATAAAGTATGAACTTTTGCAAAACCAATACGACCCAACAGACTTTACTGTTGTAGAAGAGTGGACTTCTCATGAAGCCCTAAATGCTCATCTAGATTCCCCCCATTTCCAAGCAGGAGCAGCCAAACTAGAAGCTTTAGTGGCTGCTGCACCAGATATCCGCCAATACCATCTTTTGGCATAATGTCATATTGCTCACTTGAAGCAGATTCTTTATTTTTAGGGATCATTTGGAATATCTCAGCTTTCAATTCTAAGATGGAAGCGATCGCTCCAGAATCAATGCAGTATTCTGAAGTATCTTGATTCTGAGAACTTAGTCAAAAATTGAGAGCGACAACATCCATGTGTCAATTGCTCGGAATGAATTGCAATGTTCCAACGGATATTTGCTTTTCTTTTGAAGGGTTTTCTGCACGGGGAGGAAAAACAGATCATCATAGCGATGGTTGGGGCATTGCTTTCTTTGAAGGAAAGGGATGTCGGATGTTTTTAGATGCCCAACCTTCTGTTGCTTCTCCAGTAGCAGAGTTGGTGCGGAGTTATCCCATCCATTCAACCCATGTCATAGCCCATATCCGTAAAGCTACCCAGGGTGAAGTTGCCTTACACAACTGCCATCCTTTCCGTAGAGAATTGTGGGGTCAGTATTGGGTATTTGCTCACAACGGTAATTTGCCAAATTTTGATCCAGAAAATTTGGGCTTTTATCAAGCCGTAGGTGATACAGATAGTGAAAAAGCATTCTGTATGATGCTAGAAACATTGCGATCGCGTTTTCCTGATGGTAAACCTGACATCAAGAAACTGTACCCTGTACTCAAACAAATTAGTGATGCAATTGCAAAAATAGGTATATTCAATTACCTATTATCTGATGGAGAACACTTTTTTGCTCATTGTTCAACTAACCTCAGCTACATTGTCCGTCAAGCGCCCTTTGCAGCTGCCCATTTGATCGACCAAGACATGACTGTAGATTTTCGGGAAGTGACTACCGAACGCGATCGCGTTGCTGTCATTGCTACTACTCCCCTCACTGACAACGAAGTTTGGACACAAATCCAACCGGGAGAATTATTAGTTTTTCAGGATGGGCTACCACTGAAAATATGTATTTAGCTAAAAATGCGATCTGTTGGCGAATTCAAAAATTCACCAAAAATTTTCCCATTTAGATAGTTTCTAGATGGGTTTTGTTTTCCATAGTAATATACGAGATGCGGGAAACTCAGTCTTTTATCTCACCAGGAGAGTCTAGTTAATTGGCTAAACAGCGACTCGACACACTATTAGTAGAGCTAAATTTATGTTCTTCTCGCGCCTTGGCACAAAGGTTAATTCAGGCGGGGGAAGTGACTGTTAATCAGCAGTTAGTTGATAAACCTGGTACGGAAGTTGATATTGCGGCTCAAATAAATATTAAAGAGCGATCGCCTTTTGTTTCTAGAGGCGGTGAAAAACTCTCTAAAGCTTTGTCAGTATTTGCCATCCCTGTAGCAGAGCGTATTTGTTTAGATGGTGGGATTTCTACAGGTGGTTTTACTGATTGTCTCTTGCAAGCTGGAGCAAAACAAGTTTACGGCATTGATGTCGGTTACGGACAAGTTGACTGGCGGTTGCGAAATGATTCGCGGGTGATTTTGCGGGAACGTACCAATTTACGGCAACTACGACCAGAAGAGTTATATGGTGAAAACGATCCGATTCCTGATTTGGCGGTGGTTGATGTATCGTTTATTTCTTTAACTAAGATTCTGCCTGCTTTGTGGCAACTAACTCAAGCTAACCGAGAAGCTGTATTGTTAGTCAAGCCACAGTTTGAAGTCGGCAGATCCCGTGTGGGTAAAAAAGGTGTTGTGCGAGATCCAAACGACCAAGCTGATGCTATTTTCCAGGTGTTACAAGTAGCCCACGGATTAGGATGGAAATACAAAGGCTTAACTTGGTCGCCGATCACTGGCCCGGCTGGGAATATCGAATATCTTTTGTGGTTGGCAATGGAAAGTGAAATACCATTACCCGATTTAGAGGCAATTAAGCAAATAACGCAATCAGCTACAACTGATTTACGGAAAACTTAAACGTCGTAGATTAGACATTCTACGGAAGCAGGATGGCGATCGCAATAGTTTTCTAAAGAGTTTTTCTTGGTTTTTGCTTGCTGCTGATCGGCTTTCTCTGCTTGCAATTCTTCCACAATGTCCCAGGCTACGGCACAACCCGCAGAATCGCTGCCATTTAGCTCACAAGTTGTGCGAGCTTCAGTAATAGCTTCAGTAATGGCTTCTTCAATATTTGCTGCACCAGCAGTTTCAAATGAGTTTAGGGTAGTTGTCATGATCCTTTCACCTTTAATTTACGCAGATAGATATTAGGGGATAGAGGATAGTTTTTCTATAACCTTTTCCCTGTAACCTGTTCCCTCAATCTTGCATCCCAAATTCGAAATCTCAGTCAATTGTCAGAAGAGCTTGATAGAAGTTCATAAACACTTGTAAACAGTAACAAATACTTAACAAAATTTAACTATTCTCAATATTTTATGCCTAACTCTTGTCGCAAACGATACAGAATTGTATTTTGATCGACTTGAGAGAGAATTTCTTGAATTACGCTGCTAGCACCCAACTGTCCCCAAGTGCAGCCTTTTTCGAGATACACCTGAGCAGCTTTACCAACGGAGTATGAACCATAACCAGCGATACCAGCTTGAGCGATCGCACTGCCAGCAAAAGCACTAATATTGCTGGGATTGTCACCACTGGTTATTGCAGCAGTAGTTTTACCTAAGCCTAGAAGAAAACTACTACCTAATTCCCCCAGTAGTAAGCCACCAGAACTAAATAAAATTGTTTTTAAAATCTTTCCGGCTTCATAGCTAGTCATCGGCAAACCATATAATCTAGCTAGAGCGCGAATTAAAGCTAAATCGGCAACAGTTCCGCCCAGGATATCTAAGAAAGCAATGGGATTGAGCATTACTGCCAAAGCTTTGTATTTGGTAAATTGCCAAATAATATCTTCAGCTTCTTGTTCGCGTAAATCGATGGTTTTTTGAGCGATCGCAGCTTCTGCATCCCGTGCTTGGATAAGGGCATTTAAAGCCAGAAGCGATCGCCCTTCTCGATTTAGAATGTTCAGAATTGTCTCTTTGAGTTCGTCTACTTGCGGTGGTGGTGTCTCCCATTCATAACTGACACTCCCATCAGGCCACTCAACCCGGACTTCCATTGCTGCTGGTTCCGCCGCCACCATGACAATTTCATCAGGTAATAGAGGCTTTGCTTCAGGATGCCCAGCCCCTAGTTGTTGTAAATTTTGGTAAATCGCTCCCCGGTCTGTATCTGGGTAAAGGTCGATTTTGTTAAATACTAAAATTAGGGGTTTTTGCGATCGCCGCAATTCCAGCAATGCCTGATACTCAGTGCGCGTGATATCACCAGACACGACAAACAGAATCAAATCCGCCTGATGCACAACTTCTCGTGCCATATCTGCCCGTGACTCACCCTCAATTTCATCTAATCCTGGGGTATCAATTAACTCTACTAATACCTTACCCCCAGGCTGCCAACGCACCGAACGGGGCCATTGAGTGACACCGTTTAGGGGCCCAGTTTGCAGAATTTTGTCTCCCAGTAAAGCATTTAAAACTGCTGACTTACCACGACTCACCAAACCAAAAGCGGCAATTCTAATCACGTTAGAGTCCAGCTTGTTGAGTGTAGAGTTCAAAGCTTCCAATTCCGGCTTTAACAAACCTGCCAATTCTGGGTTGGATGATAACTGTCCTGATTTGCGGAGATATCCATACCAAGACAGCGCTTGTCTGAGACTAGCGCGGGCACGATTTAAATGAGTTTCTTGCAGATTTCGCACAAAGTTAGGTTGATTCAAGATTTGACAAACAACAGGCTACATATCCATTTTGATCTAATTTCAAGACTGGTAGCCTGTTTTGTCAAATTAAGCAATTGTTCTAATTATTTACCCACATCTTTGTGCAATATCCATTCAGAACATGGGATCGTGTTGATTATCCCAACACTTGCGATCGTGCCAGTTTCTCCCAGTATATTCACATTCAGAGGCATCATCTATCCAAGGAATCGATGTAGAGTAGTGCGAGGTTCCAATAGAAGCGAATAAACTAGCAGAGAATAATGGCAATAATAAGGATAAAGTTGTCAATGTACAAATTGGTAAAATTATTAAATATCCAGTGAGTAGCAGAATGTTAGTATGAGTCCAAAAAACTCTGCCTATTTTATTATTTTGGCGAGTTTTTAAGATAGTTTTTGAATTCGAGAAAAGCATAATGCAACCCTATTAATGCCGATTTATATAGCAATCTCATTTGATTTGTCAAAGCAAAGCTGACTGAGAGCTAGCCAGATTGGGTTTTAGTTCTCAGTATATTTAGCAAAAATCAAATAAGAATCCTATATGACTACGGATTTTTACGTAAGAACATTATTGAAGTTATATACTCTGATGTCAAACGTGCAAGTGACGACTTGTTAGAAGTTTTAATCTTTGGGCGCTAAAAAATATTTTTGATGAAAATATGTTGAAGTAGGGGTACAAGGCCTTGCGCCCCTACCACGTGGTCTATTTACCTAAAAATAGCTGTCATTTAGAGATGTATTAAAATGCAGAAAAAAATATCTTTAATCTCCAGCCGGCTGTCTCCGATGTTGCAAAAACCACTCATACAACTCTGGATTATTGTATGTCTGCGTCCATGAGTCGTGATCGGCTTCTGGATAAACTGTAAATTTCACATTCCCATCGCAGGCTTTGAGTGCAGAAACCATGATTTCGGACTCGCTTAAGGGAACGACATTATCTTTTGCTCCGTGAAATGCCCACACAGGAAGGCTTTTAATCTTATGTGCTTGGACTGGATTACCACCGCCACAGATAGGCGCGATCGCCGCAAATCGTTCTGGCTGCGCTGCTGCTAAATGCCAGGTTCCGTAACCACCCATGCTTAAACCGGTTAGGTAAACCCGATCTGGATCAACAGGATAGGATGCAATAACCTCATCCAGAAGCGTGCTTAATCGCTCTATATTCCAATATTCACCGCGCGGACATTGGGGAGAAATGACAATGAAGGGAAAATCTAGCTGTTGTTCTACAACCTTGGCGACACCGTGCTTTTTCACATGATTTAAGTAAGAGCCTCGCTCACCCGAACCGTGTAATACCAATTTTATATGAGGCTGCATATAATAGAGAAAACAAACTCGATAAATTAAAATAACCATGAGCCGCCCTTTTAAGATTGAAATCGCAGAG
>NZ_JBALEQ010000023.1:0-49721 GCF_036917775.1 Nostoc sp. | reverse complement strand
TGTTTAATACCTAAGATTATTCATACTTTTGCTAAGTCTCTGATTAACTCAGCCCTGCTGGGTCATTTTGCATGGCTTAGTCTAAACTCCAGTTATAAACTTTCCTGCCCACCTACTTACACTCTTTTTATCTGAATGCAATTATCTATTAGTTGAGTTTGTTAGCCTAAACTTTGCTAGCGGCTTTTTGATGCTGCTTTTGTTTGCGGCTCAAAGCTATACCAAAACTGGTGACTGTCAATAAACCCAAGATACTTGTAGGTTCGGGAACGGTCTTAGAATTATAGGTGAAGTTATCTAAAACAATTTGTGTGCCAGCACCTTCATATCCTGCATTAATGCCACCAGAGGAGGTAAACTTCAAACTGTCAATGTCAAGGAAGTCAAAGTTAAACTGAGTAGGGGATGTAGTATCTACAGTTACTGTCGTTGCATACTTAGTTATTCCATCGGAAAAGCCCTCTACTAGAATATTTAAGCCATTGCTCCAAGCAGCTGTGAGATAAACACTGTTAAAGTCAAATTGACCACCGTCAATACTTACACTACTTACCGTGGCAGGATCACCAAATAAATTGTAAGCAACATTTGGTGATGAAACTGTTCCAAAGATATAACCAGATGGGTTAATTTGGTAGGTTGGAGTAGTCAGATAATAAAAGTTATCCCAATTCAATCCTCCATAGCCGTTTGGAATTTGATTGCCGTCAAATTCAGTAGTCACATCAAGATCGTCAAACGTCAAAACAAGCCCTTGAGCCTCTCCTGTACCCAGTGTTCCTGCTGCAATAGCAGTAAATGCTGCTATGCTGCAAACCTTCAACAACTCTTTTCTGACAGCTAATATGGTCATTAAACTAATTCCTTTGAAAAGGTAAATGTTTGCTAGAACTCAATCCAAAAAGACACAACTGACAGACAAATAATTGCTCACTCTGTGGCAATTAAAAACAGCTATCAATATAACTTCAGTGTTAAATATCGCTTGCGTATTCAATATCTAGGAGTAATTACTTGTTTTCCGCAAATTCCAAAGTGAATATACCTGAACAAAAAAACATTTTCAACAAATCATTACCTAGATTTATGAAAACTTTAAGATATATTTTTTGATAAAAATCTTTTAAGATGCAGTTAAAAGCAAGAAATAATCTAGTTATTATTCACCTAAATCAAAAAAATATATAAGATTTATGTGAATTTTATTTAGCTAAAAATAATTTTTTGTATTCTTAAATACATATTTTTTTGTTGAGAAGAGGCAAAAAATAAAGGTGAGCTATGCTCACCTGACTTTGTTACTTATACAATCGAAATTTAGAAGTTACTTGCGACTACCCAACCACTTGGCCACTGCGATGTCGAGAATAAGCTGTTAAGCATTTAATTTGCACATTGAGATTGCAGAGGAGCAGGGGGCAAGGGAGAGGGTTTGCAGCTTTTATTACCATAAAAATGATGCGATTTAAATGATGATTAGCTTACCTGCCACCACAGGCGGTAGTTATCAATAGTCCTCCGATTAAAAAGAAAGTCTCCAATATTTTGTGACTTTACTGAAGCATAATCCTCTTTTTATCTCCGCAAAATAACTTTAAACAACAGATAGAATAAGTTGTGTATTTAAACTAACTTGATTAATATTTAATTAAATTGATTAACTTTGAATTTATAGAGGTTATTGCTCTAAGTTTATAAATTTATTTTGTAATGTAGAGACGTGATTAATTACGTCTCTACAAGATTTGTGCAAATCAAGCTAGTCCTTTATTTTTTAATGGTTGCTAAGTAGAAAATAAAGGGTTATAGCGTTGAATACTCAACAATCCATATTGTTTTGCAAAAATGGAATCCACCCCATTTATATCCCTAGAGTTTTTGCAAAATTATTATGAATTATTAGTCAATGTTTTTCTTGACGTTATCTTTTACGTCTTCAATTCCATGACGTACTTCGCTTTCAGCTTGCTTTGCTTTACCCTTGGCTTTATCTTCTGGATCACCAGTAACATTTCCTAATGCTTCTTGGGCTTTACCTTCAACATTTTTAGCAGCTGCTTTTGCGCGATCTTCTATGCTCATTTTGAACTCCTGATTTAATCAAAAATTTATTTCAAGGCTCTAATGTCAAGCTTTGAAATGCTTTGTTATTACCTTTACACAGTAACTTAAAGTTTTTGCTAAAGCCTTCCACCACAAGGCAGATTCAATAATTTGTAATTCATAATTCGTAATTCGTAATTAAGAAAGTTAGTTGTAGTAAGCATTCTGGCTGTTAGCTGAATATAAAATGAAGTAAGAAAAGCTTAGTTCTCTATGCTAAAAGACATAGAGAAATTGCAAATATTGTAATGTCTACTTTTGATTTTTTAGCTAAAAAAACCCAGTTCTGTACAAGAACTGGGTTAATAAAGTTATGGGAATATTTGTTGTCTAATCTAGAAAACCCATCAGGCTTTCAGAATTGTCAATCTCATTTGATGCTATTGGACGATTACCGAATGATGAATAGCCGTCAGAAATTGCCAATGAACTTGAGGCAATTGGACGAACACCAGAGAGGTTGATGCTTTCAACAACTTGGAATGTATTAGCACCAATTGGACGAATACCCATTGAGTTATAGGTTTCAACTACTTCCAAGGTACTGGTGCTAACGGGACGCACCCCAGCAATTGAGAGGTGTTCAGCAACTTCTAAGTCGCTAGCGCCTATAGGACGAATTGCAGAAATGGCCAGTGTTCCAGAAGCTCCCACTGGCAGTTCTTCCTCGACTTTATCTGCCTTCAAGCTCTGGTCTGGTTGATTTTCAACTTCCTCTGTAGCTTCCCCTGAAGACTTGGCATTGTTTTGCCGAGAACTGATTGCTTTGCCAGCGCTGCTAATAGCCATAAACGAAGACCTCTGGTTTGTTAATTGAATTTTACAATAATTAAGGAAAGATGAAATTTTTTCCCATATACTTTAGAGTTTAACCTTAAAAAACCTCACATAGATATAAGAATCTTTAAAACTGATACATAAGTAAATTTTAATTAATAAGTTTTGTAAAAAAACGTTACCATTTATTTAGTAGAATAAGCCAGCTACAATGGATACAGGGCGAAATCGTCACCATGATATAGGGTATTTTCAGCAAAACTGTATGACAGAATTTTGTCTTCAAGCTCCCTTTAGTCCCACAGGCGATCAACCACAAGCGATCGCACAACTTACTGCTAGTATCCAATCAGGCAACCGTTACCAAACTTTACTAGGAGCCACTGGAACTGGCAAGACATTTTCGGTAGCAGCAGTTATTGAGAAAATTGGTAAGCCTACCTTAGTTCTGGCGCATAACAAAACCCTGGCTGCACAGCTTTGTAACGAGTTGCGGGATTTCTTTCCCAACAACGCAGTGGAGTATTTTGTCAGCTACTACGATTATTATCAGCCAGAAGCGTATATTCCCGTTACCGACACTTATATTGAAAAAACGGCAGCGATTAATGATGAAATAGATATGTTACGGCATTCAGCGACGCGATCGCTGTTTGAACGTCGTGATGTCATTGTCGTTGCTTCTATCAGTTGCATCTACGGTTTAGGAATGCCAGCAGAATATCTGAAAGCTGCCATCCCCCTCCAGATAGGTATGGAAGTCAATCAACGCCAAATTTTACGGGATTTGGCAAATGTTCAGTATAGCCGTAACGACATAGAAATGGGTCGGGGAAAATTTCGTGTCCGGGGTGATGTATTAGAAATTGGCCCAGCTTATGAAGACCGAATAATTCGCGTCGAATTCTTTGGTGATGAAATAGACGCGATTCGCTATATTGACCCGGTGACAGGTGAGATTCTCAAGAGCTTGGAAGCGGTAAATATCTACCCAGCACGTCACTTTGTCACCCCAGAAGAACGATTAGAAGTAGCTTGTCATGACATTGCAGCCGAATTAAAACAGCAAAAACTAGACTTAGAACAAGCTGGGAAATTATTAGAAGCGCAACGTATAGATCAACGTACACGCTATGACCTAGAAATGCTACGTGAAGTAGGTTACTGCAACGGCGTTGAAAACTATTCCCGTCACTTAGCAGGAAGACAAGCTGGAGATCCACCAGAATGTTTAATTGATTATTTTCCTAAAGATTGGCTATTAATTATCGATGAATCTCACGTTACCGTGCCTCAAATTCGCGGTATGTATAACGGCGATCAAGCGAGAAAAAAAGTTTTAATTGAACATGGATTTCGTCTTCCTAGCGCTGCTGATAACCGTCCATTGAAAGCTGAAGAATTTTGGCAAAAGGTTAATCAGTGTATTTTTGTTTCCGCAACTCCTGGAACTTGGGAAATAGAAGTTTCTGAAGACCATGTAGTTGAGCAAGTAATTCGGCCAACTGGGGTGGTTGATCCAGAAATTTCTGTGCGTCCTACAGAAGGACAAATTGATGATTTGTTAGGCGAAATTAAAGATAGAGCTGACCGCCATGAACGAGTGTTAATTACCACATTAACCAAGCGGATGGCGGAAGATTTAACTGAATATTTGCAAGACCGCAGTATCAGGGTACGGTATTTACATTCTGAGATTACTTCTATTGAGCGCATTGAGATTTTGCAAAACTTGCGCGAGGGGAAATTTGATGTATTAGTTGGTGTGAACTTGCTGCGGGAAGGCTTGGATTTACCTGAAGTTTCCTTAGTAGCAATTATGGATGCAGATAAAGAAGGTTTTTTACGAACCGAGCGTTCCTTAATTCAAACTATTGGTAGAGCCGCGCGTCATGTCCAGGGACAAGCGATTTTGTATGCCGATAATATGACAGGTAGCATGATAAAAGCCATTGATGAAACAGACAGGCGGCGTGGTATTCAAACAGCACATAATCGACTGCATGGGATTACACCACAACCAATTGTCAAAAAATCAAGTAATGCGATTTTGGCTTTTTTAGATGTATCTCGGCGATTAAATGCAACTGACTTGAAAGTTGTAGATGAACATATAGATGAACTGCCATTAGAACAGATTCCAGGGTTGATTACTCTGTTAGAAGCGCAGATGAAAGAGGCGGCGAAAAAACTGGAATTTGAAGAGGCGGGTAAATTGCGCGATCGCATTAAACATCTGCGGGATAAAATGCTAGGACGTTAACGTGAATCTTATGCTCATGAATGTTCACCTCATTAGCGTCCAACTTGCCGCCAAGAAGCGATAATTGATAAGATGCCATTTACGTTTTAAGAGTGTGGTAGCCATGACTGAGTTACTTGAGCGTGCGATCGCGCAACTGAAAACTCTACCTGTTGCTGAACAGAATGCGATCGCTGCTCGTCTCCTTGCTGAGATAGAGGATGAGCAGAAATGGAAAGCTCAGTTTGAATCTACAACAGATGCTCAGTGGGATCGTCTAGCTGATATGGTACGGCAAGAAATTGCTGCTGGCGATATCACTGCTTTAGCTGACGTTTTTCCCTCTGAGCAATGAAGTCAAGTGTTACGAAGGTATTTCGCAAGAAACTTGATGAACTTCCTGCATCAGTTCAAGAGCAAGCTGTCAAAGCCTATGCTCTTTGGCGTTCAGACCCTTACCATAATAGTCTTCAGTTCAAACGAGTTAGCCAGCGCCAACCAATCTATTCGGCTCGTATTAGTTTAGACTACCGCGTTCTTGGCCTGTTGCAGGATGATCACATTTACTGGTTCTGGATTGGCGCACATGCAGAGTATGACGAGTTGCTTCAACGGTTGTAGCACCAGCAGCCTAACCTTTAGCGCGTAGGCGTAGCCCGTCGTAGACATCGCATTAAACATCTGCGGGATAAAATGCTAGGACGTTAAACGTGAATCTACTGAGTACTCAATTGGAGTGTGATTGAGGGGACACTGATGACCGATTGTTAATTGTAAATATCACGGCGATGCCCAACTTGATGAATTGTGATGAGTTGTGCTTCAGTATCAAAGGAATAAATAACTCGGTAGTCCCCAATTCTGAGTTTGAACAAACCGCTTAAATCAGCACTCAAAGGTTGAGGGGGAAGTCCTCAAAGTTCTCAGACAACCAGCGAATTTTACGCAGGATGCGCTCTTGAATAGTTGAGGTGAGAGTTTCAAACCCGATAGTCGCCTCTGATTTAAATTCGATCTCGTAGCTCATTACCAGGACAATCCCAGGTTTTTTGCTACTTCCTCAGCAGGGATTCCACGTTCTCCAGATTGAGTACGTTGTAGGGAGTCGAGTAGTTGCTGTTTCACTTCTGGCTTTATTTGTTTGCCTTCATCGGGATCAACCAATAGAGATTGAATCGTTTCGGCAACAGTTTCTTGAATAAGAAGCTTGAGTTCTTCGATGGTCATGTCTTTGACTTGCATAGGGGATGATGGTTAGTGAGAACTGCTCTTACTGTTTTACTTGCTATTGTTGCATATTGCGGCGATCGCGGCGGCGTAACAAACTGCTTGCACATCACATTAAACATCTGCGGGATAAAATGTTAGGACGTTAACGTGAATCTTATGCTGACCAATATTCGCCTAATTAGTGTTCAAGAATATCACCAAATGGCGGAAACGGGGATTTTTCATCCTGAAGAACGCTTAGAATTAATCGCGGGACAAATCATCAGAATGTCAGCAAAAGGAACTGCTCACGAATCAGCAATTACCCGCACAGAAAGGTTATTACGTCAACGTTTGGGTGACAAAGTTTTATTAAGAATCCAGTCACCAGTTCAACTTGATGATTATTCGGAACCAGAGCCAGATATTTCACTGGTGAAGCTGAATCCATTAGATTACGAGGATCACCATCCCAATGCTTCCTAAGTGTTTTTACTGATTGAAATAGCTGATTCCAGTCTCAAATACGATCGAGAAGTAAAAGCGATGGCTTATGCTAAGTCAGGGATTATTGAGTACTGGATTTTAGATGTGAATGGACGCAAGTTGTATATGTATCGTCTCCCTAGTCCAGACGGATATCACAGCGAGAGCATACTTGCAGAGGATGTGACAATTTCACCTTTAGCTTTTGTTGATTGTGCGATCGCTATTCGGGAATTGTTGCGAAAAGTTTAAATAATTTGTAATTTATAATAACGTGGAGAACTAAGTGACAGATAAAGAGCAGAGTAAGGCAGCATCGCAACAATCGCCTGATAAAGTTTTGATGTTACCTGCCGACACAAGCTTAATGGCTCGTGTCAAGCTCAAACCTGAAAAAGAGTTACAACTGGGTTCGTTTGTTCATAAGAGTCTCAGGGTCAAGGAAAGTGCATCTCGAAGTTTTATTGAGATCATAATCAGAGAAAATTTGTATATCAGTACAACTGGCAGAAATAAACTTAGAGATTGCCGATGTGAAATACCTGCTTTACCAGATCAATACGGAGATAGCGTTAATAACGCAAATACCAAAATTTCTTTAGCCTTTGAGTACGAACCTAATGAACTTCGTAGCCCCGGCGGTAGCGCCATAAATGAGGTTTACTTTCTTGATGACGATAATTATTGGAAGCCTTTGCGCGTTCTTAGAGATAAGAAACTACCAAATTTAGGCAAGCTAGATATTGAGGAAGTAAAAGCCTTTCTTCTTGAGAATCAAGATATTCTCGCTGAGATTCTCAAGAACAACATAACCAAAGAAGACCTCATCGCACTTGCCTACCGAAAAGAGCAGCTTAATATTTTTAATAACCTTCTGCATAATCCGTTTGATTTTGAAACTTACAAAGAGCAATTTGAGCTAAAAGGAGATGAAGCAGTATGGCAGCACTTCTTTGAAAGAAATACATGGATTTTTGGTTATGGACTGAATTACATATTTACGTCTCCTCTTAGTGATTTGAAACTGGAACAGGTTGTGCAAGGTTATTCATTATTTCAGAGTGGAAAGAGAGTAGATGCACTACTTAAAACTCGTGGTTTTATCAGTTCACTCTGCTTTGCTGAAATAAAAACTCACAACACACCTTTAATTGAGCCAGAAAGTTATCGCTCTGCTTGCTATTGCATATCACGAGAATTAGCTGGGGCTGTTTCACAAATCCAAAAAACAGTTCAAAAAGCAGTCACTAATATCCGAACTAAGTTAGAAGTGGTAACACAAGATGGTGATCCAACAGACGATGTTGCGTATCTTTATCAACCACGTTCCTTTATTGTTGTTGGCAGACTTGATGAGTTTCAAACATCCAAAGGAACTAATGAGGAAAAGTTTGGCTCCTTTGAGCTATTCAGACAGAATATTAACAATCCTGAAGTGATTACCTTTGATGAGTTGTATGAACGAGCAAGATTTATTATTCGCCGGGCTGAGAGATAAGTGTAAAAGCAAACAATTCGCTTACAGAGGATGTGCAGAGTCTTATTGTCTAGCATTCGAGTTTTTCGTCGCCACTGAACTGCAACGTTAGGTGACTTAGGTTATCCGTGGAGTCGCCTATTTATACCGCTAAGTGCAGTTTGAAACAGAAGACACCGAAAAATAAAATCCATTCCAGAAATTCCCCTAAAATTACAAGTAGGAGAACCTCTCAGGAGAAATCATGGCTATTGATGCAGAAATTTTACAAACACTAGATCAAATGCCAGAGCCACTTAAACAAGAACTCTTGCATTATGCCAAATATTTAGTTGAGAATTATTCAAAAACTGTTTTTCAGGAAAGTTTACAACAAAAAAAGCGTCGATCTGGCATCTTAGAAGGGACTTTTGTTTTACCTTTGCCTGATGATTTTGATGAACCTCTGGAAGTTTTTAAGGAATATATGGAATGAGTGGTTTCCGTTTAGATACTCATGCTTTTATCTGGTTAACTGAAAATAACTCCAGCCTTCCAAATCTCAGGAGATCGATCAATACGGCAGATACCGTTTATCTCAGTATCGCTAGTCTTTGGGAAATTGCCATCAAGTTGAACCTTGGTAAATTATCGCTTCAACGGAGCTATGAAACAATAGGTTCTGCGATCGACGCTTCAGATATTCTCATACTTCCGATATCTTTTGCCGATACAGTTCAAGTTCGGAATCTTCCGCTACATCATGGCGATCCATTTGACCGAATATTGATTGCACAGGCTATCGATCACTGCTTAGTTATTATTAGCAGGGATAAAAAATTCGATGCTTATTCTGTTCAGAGGATGTGGGAATAGTCATACCAAAAGAGAACGCCCCTTTTTGCTATCCTAAATCAAGTGAATCATTAAGAGATCGCGCCAATGGTTGCTTTACCCGACAACATTTTGATGAGTGCAGAGGAATATCTAGTTTGGGAACCTACCCAAGAAGAACGCTACGAGTATTGGGATGGCGAAGTTGTGATGATGAGTGGTGCTACACGCAACCATAATCGGATTTCTGCAAATTTCTTTAAGCTTTTAGATGATGCCCTAGCCGAGCGCACCTGCGAAGTGTACATTGTAGATGTAAAGGTGCAGGTAGAACCGGGGCAAAAGTATTTTTATCCAGATGTGGTGGTAACTTGCGATGAGCGAGACACTGATCCACAATTAGTACAATTTCCCTGCTTAATTATCGAAGTGCTATCACCTTCAACAGAAGCAGCCGATAGGGGAAAAAAATTTGCCAAATATCGCCAATCTCCAACCTTGCAAGAATATGTCTTAGTACAAGTAGCTCAACCGATTGTAGAAGTGTTTCGGCGCAACGAACAGGGAAAATGGGTGCTGTCGGAGTATAATTTGGGCGATATATTGCGGCTAGAATCGGTGGATGTAGAAATTGCGATCGCTAATTTGTACCGCCAAGTGCAGTTTGAAACTGAAGCAACCGAAAATTGACATGATAAGTTAATCTTTGAATTTCACGCTATCTCCACAAATGATTCGCATACAATGGTGAAAATTCTGAAGAAGTTGTAAATAGTTACACTTCCTAAAAGGCTAATTTTGGATTAAACCAGTTGTCTTATGCAAAGTATTCCATATCAATATCGACTGCTGATTTTGTTTTTGCTGATGAGTTTGGTTGTAGCGGTAGACTACTGGCGTAATCCAACAAAACCGACAAAACTTCGGGAATATTCGTTTTTGATCGTCTCCGGTTTAATTGGTGCTGGGTTTGGTATTGTTAATGATCAGATTACTTGTACTCTCTCACCCGCTTACTTTTATTACTTTAAAAATGTTCCTTATGGTTCTAGTTTTCGCTGGGAAGTCAGTGAGGTTGGATTTCAAGCAGGGTTTTTTGCTGGTTTTTTAAGTTACGGCATATTTCTCTTGGTTAATCAGAGACGAAAGTTACCTTTGTCTTATCGTCAATTACTTAAAATGGCGCGGTATCCCATTATTTGGGCAATTCTAGTTGCTCAGATCACAGGATTCATATTCTATTATTTTCAATTTCCCTTCTTTGCCGATCAGATTACGCCAGTCGTTCAGCCACCAGAAGTTTCCAGATTTATGTTAGTTTGGGGAATCCATATTGGACTTTACATCGGTGCAGTGTTAGGAATTGTGCATGGTATAGTAAATATTCGTCGAAGAGGGCAATATCTGTCGCTATAAGCACTATATCCACTCTCGTAATTTTTTATGTACCTCCGCCAAGTACCACATATAATCATCAATTTTGTAATTATCAGCAGCTTTAACTATATATTCCTGAGCTAAACCAATATTATTCTCGACTTCGTAATATAATCCCAAGTAAAGATGACTGTAAAAATTTCCCTTTATCCCTTCTGATTGACCAACAGTTAAAACATCATCTGGTGTACAATTTCCCGCATAAAAATCATATATGCGCTGCATAATGCGTCGAGGGTCATTTTTCACAGTTAGTAAAGATTTACGTGCCTCTTCAACACCTAATGAACGAGCTATGCAGAGATATCGCCATACTGTTTCTTCTACATCTTGAGCATTCACAGTCAAATCTATTTCAAATTGTTCAGCGCCCTCAGCAAATCTTTCTGCATAATAGTACGATAATCCACGTTGCCAAAGGTACGGTTTAATACTGGCATCTAATTGCTCTGCTATGTCGAAATCTTGAATAGATTCATCAATTTTTGCCAGTTGAAAGTTAACCATACCCCGACGAATATAAGCGTTAGGATTTTCTGGCTGATTACGAATGATTTCGTTCCAGCGCTGGAGTTGATTTTCCAGAGAATTTGAAAAAAGCATGAGTTGCCAAGCCTATATAGAGAATTAACTAACATATTTTCAGCTTTGAGGAGAGTATGTCAATCTTCCAAATATTATGCGTTGCTGATTTTCTGAAGCGTTAACTTAAAAAAACTGTTTAATGTCATAATTTTGATGCCACATATTAATTTTTTCATGACCAGCATTATCGAATTTCCCTGGCAGCAAGAGGCAATTATTCACCATAGTCAATGCCTAATAAAGAGTTTTCATCATTGGACGGGAAATTTTTTGTTGGATGTAAATGGTGTACCCCAGGAAATAGCACAACTATTATTTGAAGCACCTTTTGTATTAGTTTCTCACGGCACTGAGTCAGACCCAATTTTCAACTATGGGAATCGCAAAGCATTGGAATTATGGGAGCTTTCTTGGGAAGAATTTACCAGACTGCCTTCCCGAAAATCAGCTGAAGAGGTAGTACAGGAAGAACGCGATCGCTTATTATCAGAAGCAGCAACTAAAGGCTTCATCAAGAATTACTCCGGTATCCGTACTTCTAGGACTGGTAAACGTTTCTACATAGAAGATACTATCCTATGGAACGTTTTAGATGAACACAATCAGCAGTGTGGTCAAGCTGCTTTCTTTTCTAACTGGAAATTTATCGTATGAACTGCTTCAGGGTAACTCCTACAATAAATCTCAACTATCAAAGCGAGATCCATCCACGAGGTAGAAGAAACTACTTACAAGATTCAGTATTGTAGGGTTTGTATCTTAAAATCAGGAAAAAACGCCCGTGGTTCCCATTAGAGATAATAATCCGACAACAATCACGCCCTATGTTACTTATGGGCTGATTGCTGCCAACGTCCTCGCTTTTCTTTATGAAGCAAGTCTTCCCCCACAAGCATTAAATGGATTTTTACACCTTGCGGCTGTAGTTCCACGAGAACTCACCCTCAGCTTTGGTGGTATCTCTGTACATCAACCAGTACCAGAATGGGCAACTTTGATTACCTCGCAATTCTTGCATGGTGGTTTCTTGCACTTAGCAGGTAATATGCTGTTTCTTTGGATTTTTGGTAACAACGTTGAAGATAAGTTAGGTCATGCCAAATATTTACTGTTTTATTTATCTTGCGGTGTTTTGGCAGCATTAACACAGTGGTTCTTCGCTCAAGATTCTAGCATTCCATCTTTGGGTGCGAGTGGTGCGATCGCAGGCATTCTCGGAGCATACATTCTCCGCTTTCCCAATGCTGAAGTTCTCGGCATAGTGCCATTAGGAATTTTCTTCCCAACTTTCCGTGTCCCGGCATATTTCTTTTTGGGATTTTGGTTTCTTGAACAAGCTTTCTACGGGCTTGCTAGTCTCGAAACACGTACTAACATCGGTATGGAAAGCGGCGGTATTGCCTACTGGGCCCATGCCGGTGGGTTTATCTTTGGGGCAATTCTCGGCCCTCTGTTGGGTTTGTTTAACGATAAATCACAGGAAGAATCTTGGTATAAGTAATTTGTTATTGGAACTATCAATCAGACTGATTGATTTAATTAGGCGACATTTCTTAAGCTTCGCAACTGCTTGCCTTACAAGCTATATTGCAATTAGCAAATATATTTAGGAAAAACATCTGTGTTTCCCCTCTACGACGAAAATCCGACGCGAATCACCCCGTATTTCACCTACGGGTTAATTGGCATAAATATTGTAGTTTTTCTTCACGAGGTGAGCCTGTCAAATGCACAATTGAGTCAGTTTTTAAATCAGTATGCGGTAGTACCTCAAGAGTTAACCACCAATTTGAATGGAGAGTGGATAACATTATTTACGTCGCAATTTTTACACGGTGGTTGGTGGCACTTAATTTCAAATATGTTGTTCCTCTGGGTTTTTGGCAACAATATTGAAGATCGATTAGGTCATGCCAAATATCTAATTTTTTATTTGGCGTGTGGTGCTTTAGCTGCCTTATGCCAATGGTTTATTGGTATGAATTCTGAGATTCCTTCCTTGGGGGCAAGTGGTGCAATTTCTGGGGTTTTGGGTGCGTACATCATCCGCTTTCCCCACGCTAAAGTCATGACCTTAGTTTTTTTGGGGATTTTCATCACCACAATCAGAATTCCAGCACTAGTGATAATTGGACTTTTCTTTGTGCAGAATGTTATATCTGGTCTTGCTACCTTACAAACAGCCGCTCACATGACTGTACAAACCGGTGGAGTTGCTTACTGGGCGCATATCGGGGGTTTTGTTTTTGGGGTAATTCTTGCTCCCGTGTTTGGGTTGTTTAGGCAGGACTAAATACAGCATTTTCTGTCTAAATTCATAGCTATAAACCTCTGCGTTAACCTTTGCTTACTTATCCAGTAAGAATGCCAAGCGCCCATACAACATTGAAATTTCCCGATTGGGATATTAGTTTTTGCTAGCAGCTGCTGAAACTTCTTCTGATTCTTCTACCTCAGATGTAAATGTTGATGATTGTGCAACTTCTTCAGGTACAGAAACAATGATATCAGCACCATTAATAATTGCTCCTAACAACCCCAGTTCAGCTTCTACCAATTGATCAACAGCTTCACCTAACATATTCTCTTGTGTGTAGTGTGGCCGTGTCACTAATACGATCCCATCACTGTAAGGTTGGATTAAAAGAGGATCGTTGGAGATGCTGAGTGGGCTAGTGTCTAAAATAACTAGATCAAAGCGTTCGCGGACATCCTCTATCAGCCGCCGCATTTCGCTAGATTCCAGAATAGCAGCAGATTGGCGTACAGGGCCAGGACTTGGAAGAATGTATAAATTTTCTACATCAGGAACTAAACGGATACATTCACTTAAGTTAGCGTAATAACGAAGGGGTTCAATTGTGGCATCGGGATCAGGAATTACTTTCAGGGATGTTGAACGCGAAGGCGATCGCAAATCTGTTTCGATAATCAAGGTTCTTTTACCAGCACGGGCAGAAGCTATACCCAAGTTATAAGCACTTGCCGTCTTACCCTCTAAGCTACTGGTGCTAGTAATCAACACCACTTTTAAGTTTCTACCACCTATCCGGCGCAGATTACTGCGGAATTTCTCATAAAATTCTAAATAAGGAGAATCAGCAGAAATGACCACTGGTACTGCTTCTTTATCCAAATCATCCACTGGCATTAAAGGCAATTCTCCCAACACTGCCACTTCCCGTTGCTTGAGGCTCTCACGAATATCCTCTCTGGTTTTGAAAGTCCCTTCCAGCGCTCCCAACAAAAATATCACCCCACCACCAATCACCACACCTAAGAAACCGCCCACAGCAAGGGTAATAGGTACACTCTTCGGAGGTTTGATGTCGGCAGCAGCCGTAGGCCGCCTGGCAATACTGAGGCTGCTAGTAGTTTCTGCCTCTGCGGTTTTAGCATCGGTTAGCTTCACCTGCATTTGGTCGTAGATGGATTTTTTGAGGGCAACCTCCTGTTCTAAACGCGATCGCTCTAATTGCTTATTGGGTATCAGAGAATACTCTTGCCGTAGTCGTGCTTCTTGTTGGATCTCTTGAACTAATTGTTGTTGCAGCGTCTCCCGTTGGGTTTGCAAAGACACCATTTGGTTTGCCAATTGCTGGCGGGCTGGATCTAAGCTGCTTTGGGTGCGAATCCCGGCAACGCTACCCTGAAGCGGAGCCGCCGTCCCATCTCCACCTAATACCTCAGATGCACGTTGTTGCAGTAATTCTTCAGCAGCTTGTTTCTGACGCATTAGCTGAACCATCGTTGGGTGTTCTGGTCGCAAATCCTTTTTGAGTACGGCGATTTGCGACTCACTTTGATAAATTTGCGCTCGTAAGTTACCAATAATTGGATCGGCACTCAAAGCCGAAGAAACATAAGCCTGTCCGACTGTTAAGCCTAACTTATTTTGTAAACTGCGAATTTGACCATCAACCCCAGAAATAGTCAATTGCATCTGCCGTTGCAGATTTTGGCTAGCAGTAACAGCGCTTAACAAGCTGCCATTCTCGGCGGCTAATATTGCTGTTCGTTCGATGCGATCGTACTGTTCTAACTTCTTTTCAGCAACCTGCAACTCTCGTTTAGCTTGTGGTACGCGATCGTTAATCTTTTCAATAATTGCTTGTAATCGCCCAGTATTGATATCACTGCTCAACTTGATCATTGCTTGCATCAATTCCGCCAAGACCTGTATACCTCGTTTGGGATCGGTATCTACATATTTCAATTCCAAAATACTAGATTCCAATTCTCCAGTCCTGGCGTTTTTTTTAGGAACAGAAAGCACAACACTGTTACCCAGCTTTGTCGGTTTGACACCAACTTTTTCTGCCACTGCTGCAATTATCTGGTTGGAGAGTAAAACTTCCTGATTCAGTTCTTTTCCTTGTTGTTGGATTTCAGTACCAGTTGCAGAAAAAGAAACTGGTGGGCCACTATAGGTAAGTGCGGCAGATGCTATGTAGCTAGTAGGTGGCTCTGGTTGCATAGCTACCACAGTTGACCCTACTATAACTAGACCAAAACTAGCTAGTCCAATCCACTTGTACTTATCAAAAGCAATAAGATAGCGCTTAACAATTGGTGGGGTCATGGTCGCTTCGCTCCAATTCAAAATTCAAAATTTAGGAAGCACCAAACTAAAGATAGTGGTTTTGATAAAAGAACGCTATCAACTTCATACTATATATTGGTTGATATGTTTAATATTTTTACATTCACGAATTCAAAGACCAGTTGGAGATGTGGCTTCCTACACTCCCAACTATTTCCAGATTGTATCCTTCTTTTAGAGTTACTAATTTGACCCGCCACCGAAGTTGTCAAAAAACCGGAGAAAGGATTGAACGTTGAAGAAAGGTTGGGTAATGGTAGTTAGGAAATTAGTAATTCTACCTATGAGGTTACGACCAACAACAATAACATCATTATCTTGAAGCGCCACATTTTGAGACGCATCGCCTCCTAGAGCTTTTTTAGCATCAAGTTTCTGGGTAACAGCTTTACCTTGTTCAGGATCAAAGCGAACCAGAGCGATATCTCGGAGATTAGCAGTATCAAGATTTACTCCTCCCAAAGCATCTACAAACGTACTGCCATTAGGCAGTGCTTGAATAGAGAGACCTCCCGCAGCGTAGTTTAAAACCCGGACTCTAATCTGTGGTGTGGCTAAGGATGAACGTGCTACCAAATTGCGGTCATAACCATCATCATTACCAACTTCACGACGGGGGACGAGTATCGCATCTCCGTCTTGTAAGCGTAAATTAGGGATTGAACCGCCATTTTGCAGTGCTGCATATAAGTCAATAGTTTGTGAAATCACAGAACCATCAATTAACTTGCGGCGTACTTGTATTTGTCGCAGGTCTGCATTTAACGTTGAACCCCCAGATATTAGCAACGCATCAGCAACGCGGGGTGTGGCTGAATTAATCGGATAAATTCCTGGTCTGAATATTTCTCCACTAACGGTAACTTGAACTGGTCGCGCCCCTGCCAAAGATACTACTATGATTGGATCTGGGAAAAAGCGACTTAAACCCAAGCGAATTTTTTCTTGAGCTTCTTCTAAAGTTAAACCTTGTAATGACACCGTTCCTACTTGCGGTACTACGATGGTGCCTTCGGGACTAATTACAGCTTGAAAACTTAAGTCTTGACGCTGCGCTGCTAAGGCTAAAACTATTACTGGATCGACAACATAACGATTTAAACCCAAGCGAATTTTTTCTTGAGCTTCTTCTAAAGTTAAACCTTGTAAAGAGACTGTTCCTAGTAGGGGTACTACAATGTTACCTTCTGGGTTGATTGAAGCTTGAAAACTCAAATCTGGAAAGCGCTGAACCGAAACGCTAATTCCATCTCCTATGCCTAAGCGGTATGGGCCTGGAGGACGCTGAAGCACAACGCCGACTGCATCTCCTGGCCCCAAGAGATAGCGACTGAGTTGGCTGGAAGTTTCGTCATTTGGACCTGTAGGTATAACCTCAGTCTCAGTACCTGGCACAGGCGAGGGAGGTTGCCTTGGTGATTGTCCTTGAGATGGAAAAGGCTGGGCAACGACAAGTTGGATAGGTGTTGTTAAAAAAACTCCTACTTGAAGACTAACAAAACAAAAGGCGCTGAATGCACGCATATAAGAAGTGGGATCTATGAACATCGGTGCAGAAAAAATGATATGAAAATTATTCGCGCCGAGTCGTTATTTTACTCTATAAATGTCCCCAATGTCTCTGGAGTCTGCAAGTATTTACCAAGAAAAAGAGAAGAACTTTACTAAATTTAAATACTAACTTCATATTATTAACATCTTGTGGCTAACTTTTAGGCTGAATGCAATTTATAAAGATAAGTAGGTTGGCGCAATTAAAGCTAACTAGCAAGGGCTGTCATTTGTCCTTTGTCATTGGTTATTAGTAAGGACTTTAAGACTATTTACGTTTCATAACATAATTTAGTTTATTTCTACCAACTTACTTACTTCTGATGAATCTCTGCACAAAGGCATTCATCAGAGACTTTATAAAGGGCCTGCCATCAATGTACTTTGCACTGTTTCCCCTATAGACTTGGCTAAAGACCAAGATGTTTCTACCTGCCCTAAAGGTTCCATCGGGATCAGAATGCTCACGCTTACCCAGGGAATACGTTGCTTGCGCCACTGGGCCACTTGATCTGCCAAGAACCAATGGAAAGGTGATGGATTTCCGCCGTCTGGCATGGCGTACCATTGCAAGACAGCGAAGGTTTGCTGTGGTGTGGCGGCACGAAAGAACCTAGCTTCTACTTTAGTTTCAACAACATTAGAAGCCAACTTTTCAGACTGTTTCACAGTAAATTCGGCAGAACGAGATTGCGCTATATCCCACTTTCCCCAGCGCGATCTTCCCCAGCCGTTAACATCTGTCCACTCTACCTCTGGTTGATCCATAGGCCCATTTTGCGGTAACAAAAGCAGGATTGCCTGAGACTGGGAACCTTCTTTTTTAATTACCTGTAAAGACCATTTATGTTCGCCGATTTGCTGTTCTGATTGTTCAATAGTTTGCCAACCAGGAAGGGCTAACCCAGTGTTGCGGATCTGTTTTAACTCCTGGAGGTTGGTAACAGGTAGCGGCTGTTTCCATTGCCAATGTCCTGTTAGATATCCGGGAATCCCTCCTATTGCTAGCAGTAGTAGCAATAACAAAAGTGCTGCTACCTGACTAAATTGGTTTTCTTTGAAAAACTTGGAGAATGAAATCATCAGTAAAATTTGTGATACTTAGGCAAAATTTTACTTTATAAAATCACACCGTGAGTTCAGTAATATTTATGAGTAGATTAAGAGGGAGCAGGGGAGGCAGAAGGAGTGTGGGAGGTGTGGGAGGATGGGGAAGAAATCTGACCCCGCACACTCCCCACACTCCTCTGCCTACAGTATCGTGAGAAATCCGGGTTAATAACCTATGTCCAATACCCAATGCCCAATAGTTCTAACTTTCTGTTTCTTGCTCAGTTTCTAGAGATGCTGAAAAATAGTTGTTAATCCAATTTAGTAGGGGCACTAATGACACCAGCATACAAGCAGAGTATAAGTCACCACCCCAACCTTCATGTAGCCATTTAAAAGCTGCTTCTTGACCTGTGCCGTGAAAGAAAGTCAGTAAAGTGTTACGAATGATATTGGCAGTAGTACTAACGATCGCAGCAAGAGATAAAAACGATATGGTTGTGCGCCGTGAAGATAAACCATCTGTCCAATAAAGCAGCATCAAGCCAACGTAGAGAGTCGTGAACAACATTTTCAACCCTGCACAATAGGGGGCAACTTCTACAATGCGTCCTCCCACGTAGAGATTAATTTCATTTACTGTTACGTCCATACCAAATTGATTCAATATGAAACCTGCCGTACCAGCGATGAAGCTTTGCAGAGGAAAGGTATAGGGGGCAATGAGATAGGGTGCTGCTGTCGGCGTGGCTAAAAATACCAGTAACAGAGGGAATCCTTGCGATCGCAAACCTGCTATGCCTTTAAACCACAAACATAATCCTGCCAAGATAACGGGCAAGGAAAGGTTAACCCACTCTGTAACACCACTAAGATAAAATACTGCCCCCAGTAACAATAAAACAGCGCTCAATGGATGTGTGGTATCTGGTAAACGTGTCCACTTTTTCCGGTTCATCCAACCTAGATAAGCCGCAAATGGTAAACCAATAATCCCGTGGCTGAAATATTCGTGTTCTGTACTGATATTTTTGTTCAGCCAACCATCCAACCAGTGTAGCAATATAGGCGCGTAAAGCAGCAGTAAAACGCCTATAATCGCTAGATTCAATAAGTCTGAGGCGTTTCCTTTTTTAATCTGTTGCTGGAGTGCCATAATTTTTATTGGTCATTGGGCATCAGGCATCGGGCATTGGGCATTCGTTATTTGCAAATGACAAATGACCAATGACAAATGACAAATATCTTATAGTATGAATTAACTTTAGGCTACCACGCTGTCAAGGTCAGCATTGGAGGTTTTATCTACCTTAGAAGTTGTTGAGACTGCATGAGCGATCGCAGCTACAACTTCTTTAACTTGGCTACTGCTCAAACCAGGATACATCGGTAATGATAATATTTGCTGTGATAGTTTTTCTGCTTGGGGAAAATCTCCCGGCTGATAGCCTAAATTGCTGAATGCTGGCTGGAGATGACAAGGAATTGGGTAGTGAATGCCAGTTTGAATTCCCACGTCCGTGAGTTTTTCTTGGAGTTGCTGGCGTTCTATTGGGCAAGAATCATCAACTTTAATGACATAAAGATGATAAACGTGTCCTGTATCACTTTGGTTTTCCATAGGAATAATGCCAGTAGTTGCCAAAGGTGCTAGTTCAAGATCATACTGCTGGGCAATAGTCAAGCGATCGCGATTCCACTGTGGCAAATATGGTAATTTTTGGTGCAAAATAGCTGCTTGTAAAGTATCCAAGCGGCTATTCGTACCGGGTTCAGTATGAAAATACTTTTGCGATGCACCATAATTTCGCAAACGCCCCATCTTCTGGGCGACATCTGAATCTCGTGTCAGCAGCATTCCCCCATCCCCAAATGCTCCCAAATTTTTGCTGGGATAAAAACTAAAAGCTGCTGCTATGCCTACTGAACCAGCGTGATATCCGTCTCTTTGGGCAAGGTGCGCTTGGGCGGCATCTTCAAAAATTAGTAGTTTGTAGGTATCAGCAAATTTGATGAGTTCACGTGGCGATACCATTTGTCCATAGAGATGTACAGGAATAATTGCTTTAGTCTGAGGCGTAATTGCCTTTGCTGCGGCCTCTAAATCAATTAAAGCTGTTTGGCGATCGCAATCTACCAGAATTGGCTTCGCGCCAGCGTGGATAACCCCAATCAAGGTTGCGATAAAAGTGTTGGCTGGTAAAATTACCTCATCGCCAGCACCAATATTACAAGCTTGCAATCCGAGAGCGATCGCATCTGTTCCTGATGCAACACCAACACCATAAGCTGCCCCCGATACTGCCGCAAATGCTGCTTCAAAATCTGAGAGTGCTTGCCCTAAAATAAAATCTCCCTGTTCCAATACAGATTGGATTGCATATTGCAATTGCATTTGAATTGGTTCGTGTTGCAACTTCAGGTCTACAAAAGGAACTCTAACAGCCATTTTATTCATTAGTAGTTGTCCTCAAAAAAGATTTCCTCAAATGGAAAAAATAAAAAAGCCTAAACAATTTTCAGTGTGAAATTGTAATAGGTTCAATCTATTCGATCGAGACTTATATAAACTATCTAGGATTGTCAGCCATGAGTGCTAGCTGTTATAAGTAATAACTGCTATAAAAGTTACCCCATTATATTTTTTTAAGTTAATTTACTTAGAATTTTTAGTAATAATTTTTCCTTCTGTACATAAAGAATGACAGCTCCTTGGTATTGTATCCTTAGGGTTAGCTTACCCTGGCTGAATCCAAATCTAACGCAATCTGACTGTAAAATCCTAAGCAATAAAGACTACACCAGTACTAAATAAAGAATATCTAGCACCAGTAATTAGCAACTTGTGCATACCGCATTGCCGAGTTAATGGAAGGGAGAAAAAAATTTTGCCCTAAATTTGTTTGTCAGAGGCAAAATTAGGGAATGCTTAAAAATAGCAATTGATAACCTAGAAATAGGACTTGGATCAATTACACGATAGAGAAATTATTAAGGTAGCAGTGGCAATGGTAGAGCCTGAAAACAAATTATTTGCCCTAAAGGATGGTTGGGATTCTCATGAATCAAGAGAACAGCAACGCCTCAAAGCTTTGTCCGATTTAGGTTTGCGGCAACCCGAAACGATTCCGGTTTTTGAAGAAGCCACACAGACTGCTGCCCACTTTTTGGAAGCACCAATTTCCATATTGGGATTTGTGGATCAAGAACGTCACTGGTTCAAGTCAGCAGTGGGCTTATCTAGGCTGGGGCTAATGAATAATTTGGCACAAAGCCGCCAACTGTCACGCAGGGAATCGTTCTGCACTCAGGTTGTCGAGAGTCTTCAAATATTTGTAATTAATGATACACATAAACTTACAGACCCAGTACTTGTTAGCAGCAAGCTGGTGCAGGATTATGGTATTCGTGCTTACTTAGGAGCGCCACTCATTGATGCTGAGGGACATTGTTTGGGTGCGTTGGCAGTGATGGATTTAGTGCCGCGCAATTTTACAACCCGAGATATTGAGTTTTTACAAATCATTGCTCGTTGGAGCATGAGTGAATTTGAGCGTAACCGACTTTTGCAAGGCAAACTCGAATCAACCACTCTCAAGACTGCTCCTATATTTTCACTTAATGACGAACGTAACACTGAAATTAAAATCACCGCACCCACTCAAGATAGCGATTCTGTTTCTACCAAGCAACTGAAACTGGAACTTTTGGGTCAGTTAACTCAGGAGTTACGCACGCCTTTAACATCTGTACTTGGTATGGCTAGTGTTTTAGGACGTGAAATTTATGGGCCTTTGACGACTAAGCAAAGAGAATATTTAGAAATTATCCAACATAGTGGTCGGTATTTACTTTCCCTAGTAAACGAAATTACCGAACTAGGAGCTATGGATGACAACTCAACTGTACTGAATTTAGCTCCTGTGGATATTGAAATGCTATGCCAACAAGCCATCAATACCCTTGAAGAAGTGGCTAATCGCCGTGAGCAAGACATTCGCCTCTCTATAGAACCGGGACGTAATCGCATTTGGCCTTTAGATAAAGACAAGGTGCGGCAAATGTTATATCACCTGGTTTTCAGTGTGATTCAACTTTCGGCTACAGGTAGCATTGTTCGCATCCATGTTTCTTACAAGGAAGATACGCTCAACATTACTATTTGGGTTTCTCATCCCTGGTTAGGGGACGGCATTACTGAGGTTGACCCCTACTTCCGTCTCAATTCTTTGTCGCTGCTAGAGTTAACCGGTGAGGTAGCAACTTACAATACTCATACAGAAGGACAACAGCAACTAGAGACTTCATCAGTAGCAGTGGAAAATTCCACAAGCCTGAGTGATTCTCACTCCAATTTTCTTGCTGCGAGTTCCGGTCTAAATTTAGCTAAATTACATGGAAGCCTTTCTCGTGAAAGCTTGGGTCTATTGCTAAGTTGTCAACTGGCAGAGTTGCACTCTGGACAAATTTTGATTCAAGGTTCACCAGAATCAGGATATCGTTATGTGCTTTCTTTGCCACTACAACTGGCAACTCCCTCACAAGCAATTAGTGATGTCTAATCACAGCCGGTAGAGAACAGATTACAGGTGATAGGGAATAGGGAAAAACAAATTCATCCTTTGTTATGTAGTAAGTATATGAATTAAAAGCGTCATTACTAATTTACAAACTACGTTATTACCTTTTTATAGCCATAGGCATTATGATCAAATCCAAGTTCTGCGTCGGCAGGCTAATTGATCGCAATGTTTTTTATGAATTTAGTCTGGCAACTATTTACTTTATCATCTTTACCGCTCAAAGAATATCTTGCTACCAGTTACGTACACCGTTCTCTGGTAGGACTGTTAAGGTCTTGGCGGCAAACCAGCGTCTTGATTCAGTGGGGAGATGCGATCGCAGCTGTATTACTCAGCTCAATATATGCCCTTGCACCTTTTGCTTCGAGTACTTTGGTAGGTTTTTTGCTAGTGGCTTGTGTGGGATTTTGGCTGTTGTTGACTTTATCTGATGAAGTCACACCAGCAAATGTCTCATCAGTCACTCCCATTCATCTACTGGTATTGCTCTACTGGGGAATTGCTGTAATCGCAACAGCATTATCACCTGTGAAAAAAGCGGCACTTAATGACTTGGGAACGTTGACCTTGTATTTGCTACTATTTGCCCTTTGTGCCAGGGTATTAAGGTCGCCTCGCCTCCGGTCTTGGATTCTCACCCTTTATCTGCACATATCCTTAATTGTCAGTGTCTATGGATTGCGGCAATGGTTTTTTGGAGCCACAGCACTGGCAACTTGGGTTGATCCGGAATCTCCTCTGTCTAAGACTACAAGGGTCTACAGTTATTTAGGAAATCCCAACTTATTGGCTGGATACCTCTTACCAGCAGTAATTTTTAGCTTGGTGGCAATTTTTGCATGGCAAAGCTGGCCTAAAAAGGCTCTAGCATTAACAATGTTGATTGTCAATACTGCCTGCCTGATCCTGACTTTTAGTCGTGGCGGTTGGATTGGACTAGTAGTGGCAGTTTTGGCTGTGATGGCATTGCTAGTTTTTTGGAAGAGTGTGGAAATGCCTCCTTTTTGGCGTACTTGGTCGCTGCCTATTGTCTTAGGAGGTTTAATCGGGATATTACTCTTAGCAGTGATATTTGTAGAGCCAGTTCGCCTGCGGGTTTTCAGTATTTTTGCTGACCGTCAAGATAGCAGTAATAATTTTCGTCGAAATGTGTGGGATGCTGTCTTTGAGATGATTCGCGATCGCCCAATTTTTGGCATTGGCCCCGGTCACAACTCTTTTAATAAAGTTTATCCGCTCTACCAACATCCTCGATACACTGCTTTAAGTGCTTATTCGATTTTGTTTGAAGTGACTGTAGAAACTGGGTTTGTTGGTTTAGCCTGCTTTCTCTGGCTAATAATCGTTACATTTAATACGGCGCTTTTGCAAGTACGACGATTGCGACGATTGAGAAGTGTAGAGGGATTTTGGTTAATTGGAGCGATCGCTATTTTGTTGGGTATGCTAGCTCACGGTACTGTAGATACTGTCTGGTATCGTCCTGAAGTCAATACCCTCTGGTGGCTCATAGTTGCTTTAATTGCCAGCTACTGGACACCTTTAACTCAAAACCAGACTAATTTATCTAACCCAGAACCAACAGTAAACTAACATAAACAAATTGTCAGTTGTTTTTCTACTGAACAACTGACAAATGAATCAATTTTGAATTGTCTAATCCCTGTAAGTAGTGGCACCTGGGGCATTAGGGTCGCGATAAGCAGTCGCTTCGTGATCACGCTTTTTACCAGCCAAACCAGCTAGACCGAATAAACCAAGTAATCCTAGCCAACCCCAATCAAAATCGTTGCGATCGGAAGTGGTCGTTCTGGGAGCAGTATTGGCTCCGGGATCAGTTGTCGTTGTCGTCTGAGCTTGTGCGGATAGAGTTAAGGGTAAAATTCCCAGACTCAAGGTGAGAACGCCTGCGCCAACAGCTGTAATGAAATTACTTTTCATAAGTTGTGACAATTCCTTATGCCATCCGAAGTTACTCACCACTGTATCGATTCCCAAACTTAATAAAATCAATCTGCGGCTATAAACTAGGGCTTTTTATAAGTCACGCTATGGACATACAACATGGTTTTCAGAGCAATCTGTTTCTCACTCTAGTGTGGTAGTTTGAACCACAATTATCCTTAATAGCTTTTCATTGCACGTTGAATGTCACGCTGATCTTGCCGTCGTTTCAGGTCTTCTCGCTTATCGTGGAGCTTTTTACCTTTGCCAAGAGCTATACTCACTTTTACCCAGCCCCGTTTGAGATACATTTTCAAAGGGATTAAAGTTAGACCTTGCTGTTCTACTTTACCAATTAGCTTGCGGAGTTCTTGACGATGCAACAGCAGCTTTCGTGTCCGACGTGGTTCATGATTAAAATATTGTCCACTGGCGTTGTAGGGCGAGATATGAATATTGATCAACCATGCTTCGCCATTGCGAAGCAAAGCATAGCCATCTTGGAGATTGACTTTACCCGCACGAATTGACTTAACCTCGGTTCCTGTCAACTCAATTCCGGCTTCGTAAGTTTCCAGAATTTCATACAAATAACGGGCTTGACGGTTGTCAGCAATAACTTTGTAACCTTCGTTCTTGTCGCTCATTGATAATTTTGTGCGTTTTAAATGTACCTAAAAAATTATTTGGATTGCCTTGCAAATTATAGGGTATTCATTATAACCGCTATAAATATTGAACTTCATATCACTAATTTAGCTTTTCTAAGTTCACAATTAAGAGTTTTCTGGTAATTTTAAGTTACCTGATATTGATTACATCTGAGGTTTATCCAGTACTTGGGGATTACACCTCAAGTTTTACCAAGCTTAATTTTGTCCAGTTTCACAAAGACTTGGTAAGTAAATCGGCGTAAATAATTAAAGGTTTGTAGTATAGCTTGTTGGGTATCTTGCTACAAGACGCTATTTATAGAGAGGGCTGAAGCCATCTCTACAAACTTATTTCACTCATAGCTGATTAACTTATATTTTGGTAAATTACTGATAAAGTTAATAATAATTTATACTATAATAAAAATATGCTCTGTCTTATTAATGAGTTGTTATAAATTAAAAAGCTCTCTATGCTTCCTGAGCTGAGGGAGTTATGAGGTGAGTTCCACCTAATTTACCTTCCAAAAGATTTAAGATTTTCTTTATAAATCAACCCTGAAGGCAGTCATTACCTGGTAATCCTGTCATAGTATGAAACATAAGAACACTATTCTTGCCAGTGTTCAACTATGAAGCGCGTAAAAGCAAATTTCTGAGTAAAAAAAATGCTAGGGGTGTATTGTCCATGCCCTTGACTATCCTTGTAGTGGATGATGATTTGGGCACTCGTCTGTCTGTTAGTGACTATCTTGAACTGTCTGGCTACTGTGTAATCACGGCTAATGACGGTCAAGAGGCTTTGTTCATGGTGGATGAGTATAATCCTGATTTGATTGTCACGGATATCATCATGCCACAGATGAATGGCTACGAACTGGTGCGTAGGGTGCGTCAACAACCAATGTTTCGCTTATTACCTGTAATTTTATTAACAGCCCGGACTAAGACCCAGGAAAGAATTCTGGGCTATCAGTCAGGGTGCGATTTATACTTACCCAAACCATTTGAGTTGGAAGAGTTAGCAGCAGCAATCCGCAATCTTTTGGAGCGATCGCAAATTATTCAATCGGAGTATCGCTTTTCTCATAAAGAAAGTTTGGGCATTTCCGGCTTTACAAAACCGGGGGATGCCCATAATTCTCTATCTACTAAAATTCAGACATCCCACTTAGACTCATCGTTAACTCATAGAGAACAAGAAGTCTTAGAGTTATTGACTCATGGTTTGTCTAATGCCGATATGGGTCATCAGCTACACCTGAGTCCTCGCACAGTGGAAAAGTACGTTAGCAGTTTATTGAGAAAAACCTCAACCAGCAACCGAGCAGAATTAGTGCGTTTTGCTATGAAGCATGGTTTAGTCGAATAAAAAAGGCGAGGAGTTAGGAATTAAAACTCAGAACTCTTCACTTTTAACTTTTGTGAGCAGACCTTCACAAGCATCAATCAGTAAATCAATAACCTGATTAAATCCGTCTTGACCACCGTAGTAAGGATCTGGAACTTCCTTTAAGGTGTGTCGAGAGCAAAACTCACACATCAAACGCACTTTATGCTGATATTGCTCAGTGCGATCAAGAGCGAGGATATTATCA
Organism: Nostoc sp.; assembly: GCF_036917775.1. Taxonomy (GTDB): domain Bacteria; phylum Cyanobacteriota; class Cyanobacteriia; order Cyanobacteriales; family Nostocaceae; genus Nostoc. The sequence goes on along the minus strand of NZ_JBALEQ010000023.1, from coordinate 22,610 downwards.
TAATTTTCTTGATCCATCGCCAAAATTAAATCAAAGTCTTGAAAGTCTGACTTTTGAAACTGGCGTGCTTGACCACGTAGTTTAATTCCCAACTTTGTAGCAGCCGCAGCACTCATGCGTCTGTCAGGTGGGCTACCCACGTGATAACTAGATGTACCAGCTGAATCACAGATGATGGCATCGCTCAAGCCTGCCTGCTCAATTAGATGATTCATTATGTTTTCTGCCGATGGCGATCGGCAGATGTTACCTAAGCAGACAAATAGCAACTTGTAAGGCATAGATATTTTTTGTCCTCTGTCAATAGTCATTTGTCCTTTGTCTTTTGACTAATGACCCTTTGGGTGACCCTCCTGCGTCGCTAACACCAGTTGCTCATGGGGAAAACCCCCCTTGGTGCTAGCCCCTCCCTTTGGGAGAAGACCGCACTGGCTCACCAATGACTAATGACCAATGACTAAAATCCAGGTAACTCCAAGCCACTGGTTAATTCTTCCATGCGTTCCCGCATTGTTGCTGTGGACTTGTTGTAGGCTTCTTTCATTGCCACCGTCACGAGATCGGAAAGTACTTCTGCACCCTCTGCAAGAGCATCTGGAGAGATTTCTACCCGCTTGGGTTCTTGGTTCCCACTGACAATCACCTTCACCAGACCACCGCCAGATTCTCCTAGAATCTCCATTTGCTCCAATTCTTCTTGGAGTCGCTTTGCACCTTCTTGAACTTGCTGTGCTTTCTTAAAAGCATCGGCTAGTTCCTTCATTTTTCCTAAGCCAAAGCCAAATCCCTGTCCTTTTCCTGTCATAATTATTTGTACGCTTGTGCGTTGAATAACAAATCAAATTCAATTATAGATGCGGTAAGTAATTTGCCTCTTTTTTTACCAATAATTAATGCATCGGGGAATTGGGAATTGGGAATTGGGCATTGGTTATCAATTGTTCTTCTTTACAGTATCATCTTTACTATTCCCCATTCCCCATTCTTTATCCACAAGCACCTTGAAACTCTCCAAGCATTTTGACTTCTGGCTCTAAATTAATAGACCAACGTTCTTGCACCTGATGTTGGATGTGGCGAATGAGACAGAAGATGTCACTAGCTTTAGCTCCACCCCGGTTAACGATGAAATTAGCATGGAGTAGTGCTACTTGCGCTCCACCAATTTGGTAGCCTTTGAGTCCAGTTTGTTCGATTAACCAGCCAGCACTGTAAGGTTTGGGATTGCGGAACACACTCCCACAACTGGGGAAGTTGTATGGTTGGGTGCTTAAGCGATGCTTTTTGTGTTCTTTGGTGATTGCTACAACTTTTGCTGGGTCTGCACCTGGCGCGAGTTGTAAGGTGGCTTGGGTGACTATGCGATCGCCACCTTGCAATAATGAAGTCCGATAGCTATAACCTAACTGTTCCGGCGTTAGAGTTTCTAGCGTCCCATTGGGTGAAAGTACCTCGGCACTCACTAACATATCTGCGATACAGCTATTATGTGCCCCTGCATTCATCACCACAGCACCTCCGGCTGTTCCAGGGATACCAACAGCCCACTCCAATCCTTGCCATCCTAATTCTGCTGCGGCCCATGCCAAACTGGGAATTGATTCTCCGGCAGCAACGGTTAATTGACCAGTTTGGGGGTCAAAGTTGCTGAAGCGGAGGTGACGAGTCGCAATGACTAAGCCTGATATACCGCCATCGCTCACCAGGAGGTTAGAACCGGCTCCCAGTGTTGTCACCTTTAAATCACGTTCTTTTGCGTATTTAAGACTGGCTTGCAGTGCTTCTAAGTTTCGGGGGGCAACATACAAATCAGCTGCTCCTCCAACCCTATAGGAAGTAAAAGCTGACAAGCAAGCCTGGGGCTTGATTGCACAATCAGTATTTGGTAAGTAAATTACTTCACTATCCACCGAATTAGTTGTTTGATGTTTCTTTGTATTCAAAGCAGAAACTGTGCAGACGTTTCCAGCTGCCTGGGAAATGGTCATTTTTACTTTATATTGGTAAAATTTTTACATTAATTTACCGCAAAGATACGGTAATAGAGTTCATAGATGGAACCGTTGCTAGACGGGCGCTTTGCTCAGAAACGAAACTTTGCAAAGTCTCCACTTAAGATGTGGCTTTAGCAGGTTCGCAAAGTGCAGTAATTACTTCAGGAATCACCTGATTCAAGTTCCCAGCTCCTAAAAACAGCGCCAAGTCTCCTGGGCGTAATGTTTTTAACAAGTACTCACGCACTGAGGGTAAAGTTGGTTGATAAACGACAAGAGAATGCTGTTTAGCAATTTCCGCTGCTAGCTGTTCACCAGTAATTTGCCCTAAGTTGGGTTCGCCTGCACTGTAAATATCAGTCAGCACAACCAAATCAGCATGGGTGAAGGACTCGGCAAATTCTTCTAAAAAGGTCAGTGTTCGGCTATAGCGATGGGGTTGGAAGATAGCAACCACTCTTTGTCCTGGTCTTGCCTGTAAACGTGCGGCGGCGAGAGTAACGCGAATCTCGCTAGGATGATGAGCATAGTCATCAATGAAGGTAATACCATCAACTTCACCCCGCAGCTCAAAGCGTCGTCTTGCTCCTTCAAAGGTTGCAATACCTTTGGCGATCGCTCCAAATTCTAAGCCCAAGACGCGACCAACAGCTACTGCTGCGAGAGCATTGCTAAGATTGTGCCGACTGAGCAACCGCAACTTCAACACGCCCAAGGCTTTGCCTCTTTCCCAAACTAGAGCCGTGGTACCATCAGCACGATAATCAATATTAGTAACGGTGTAGTCAGCGTCGGTATCTGAGTGTAAGCTGTAGCTGATTGTGGGTTGTAAGCGATCGCGCACTGTCGCACAGTCAATACTACCTATTAAAGTTTTACAACCCTTAGCAAATGTCTGGAAGATGTCAATTACTTCTTCTAATGTATCGTAATGGTCAGGATGATCGAGTTCAATATTGGTGATGATGCCAATTTCTGGAGCGTGTTTTACCAAAGAACCATCAGATTCGTCTGCTTCGGCTACCAAATATTGGCTTTGTCCCAATCGAGCATTACCAGACCAGGCATTGACTTCACCACCTACTAAAATCGTTGGGTCTAGACCTGCTTCTAGAAGCATATAACCAATCATGCTACTGGTTGTAGTTTTGCCGTGTGTTCCTGCTACTGCAATACTGTAGTAATCGGAAATTAAAGCAGCTAGTACATCTGAACGATGCAAAATTGGACAACCTAATTCCAACGCTGCTTTGTATTCTAAATTATTAGTGTTAATTGCTGTTGAACAAATGACTTGAGGTAATTTTGACTTAGTGTCAGCAGGTAATTGTTCTTGTGAATTTAATACTTGAGGACGAAAGAATTCGAGATTACTTGCCTCTTGTCTACCAAAAATATGGGCACCGATAGATTCCAATTTGTGCGTCATGTGGTTTGGACGAAGATCCGAACCTGAGACTGGAAAATGACGCTTGGCGAGAACGTATGCCAGAGCAGACATACCTATGCCGCCGATGCCAATAAAATGAAATGGTCTACCACTAAAATCTACAGAATTAGTCATTTATTGCTCCTCTTACACCACACCACACCATAATCACAAATGACACGCGTATCATAACAGGAATTTGATTTTTACCGTAACTACTCCTATATCGTATTTATGTTTAATGCCCAGATGTTGTTTCTGGTCTGGTTTTGCGTGTTCAGAATGATTTTACCTTGGTTGGAGGTTTTTACTATTTCTGAACTGTTGTTAAGATTATTCTGAAAATTTTGGCTACATCGGGAAAGAAATTCTTGTAATGTCAAATACATATTTTTGTCTACCTTACTGGAATTGGCTACATAATACATTGTTTAGTGAAACTGATTTGAAATTGCATCAAGTTTAGCCGTGAATTGACTACAATAGTACATTGGTAATGAAACTAATTTTCAATTGCATAAAACCCAGGCATAACTGGATGCAGCAACTAGCAATTTTTGGTGGCACATTTGATCCAATTCACTGGGGACACCTGCTTGTCGCCGAGACAGCAATGCAAGAAGTATCTCTTGAAAAGGTAATTTGGGTGCCATCTCTAAATCCTCCTCATAAAGAAGCAGCTTTGTTTGAGCATCGCGTCAAAATGCTGCAATTAGCCATAAAAGATAACCCAGCGTTTACTGTCTCCCTAGTGGAGGCAAATCGCTCTGGGACTTCATACGCCATTGACACTCTGATTGACTTATCTGCTTGTTACCCAAATACTCACTGGTACTGGATTGTGGGCTTGGATACTTTCCAAACCTTACCTCGTTGGTACCGTGGACACGAACTAGCACAAATGTGTGATTGGTTAATCGCACCCCGACTGCTAGGTGGTGAGACTATAACTCAAAGCAAATTAATCTGCAAGCAAGTGGATCAACAACTAAAGGAGCAGTCGTTTACCATTTACTGGAAACTCTTGAATATACCAATAGTCGGAGTTTCGTCAAGTTTAATTCGCAAATTGTGTCGTGAACACCAGTCAATTCGTTATTTAGTACCGGAAACGGTCAGATCATATATTACTAACAACAGTTTCTACTCGAACAAATCTGAATAAATTATGTGTTTTTTTATTGATCTAACACTTTATGGTTAAAAGTGCCCCCCCCCTTTGCGATATGATTGGGGTCAACGATATCAACATATAAGCATAAATACAGAGGGCAAGACACTGTGATTAGAGTTGCAATCAACGGTTTCGGGCGGATTGGACGTAACTTTGCACGTTGCTGGGTGGGTAGAGAGAATAGCAAAATTGATCTTGTCGCTATTAATGACACTTCAGACCCTAGAACCAATGCTCACCTGCTGAAGTATGACTCGATGCTAGGTAAGATCAAAGGTGCTGAGATTAGTGCCGATGATAACTCTATCATCGTTAACGGTAAGACCATTAAGTGCGTATCTGATCGCAACCCAGAAAACTTGCCCTGGAGAGATTGGGGAATTGACCTAATTATCGAAGCAACCGGGGTATTTACTAGCAAAGAAGGAGCGCTCAAGCACGTAAATGCTGGAGCCAAGAAAGTTCTGATTACCGCTCCTGGTAAAAACGAGGATGGTACTTTTGTGGTTGGTGTGAATCATCATGATTATGACCACAACATACACAACATTATCAGTAACGCTAGTTGTACTACCAACTGTTTGGCACCAATTGCCAAGGTGTTGAACGATAAGTTCGGCATCATCAAAGGTACGATGACGACCACCCACAGCTATACAGGCGACCAGCGTTTGCTAGACGCTTCTCACCGGGATTTGCGACGGGCGAGGGCCGCAGCGATAAACATTGTACCCACCTCCACTGGTGCAGCAAAAGCAGTAGCGCTGGTTATCCCAGACCTGAAAGGCAAGCTTAATGGCGTTGCCTTGCGCGTACCAACCCCGAACGTCTCAATGGTAGATTTCGTAGTTCAGGTTGAGAAGCGTACTATTACTGAAGAAGTGAACCAAGCTCTCAAAGACGCTGCTGAAGGCCCACTTAAAGGCATTTTGGACTATAGCGAACTAGAACTGGTATCTTCCGATTATCAAGGTAGCGATGCTTCTTCGATTGTTGATTCCAGCTTGACTTTGGTTATGGGCAATGACTTAGTAAAAGTGATGGCGTGGTATGACAACGAGTGGGGTTACAGCCAACGAGTTTTGGATTTGGCAGAATTGGTAGCTGAGAAGTGGCAATAATTTGTCATTAGTCATTGGAAAAATGACCAATGGCTATTGGCCAAAGTGTTGGAATCCCTGGCTAAGGCTCAGAACTTGGTCAGGGAATTTTTTTTGTTCGTCGTGCAATAGTACTGTTGATCCGGGTGTAATGTTGCCGACGATCGCAGCACCTTGACCAAGATGTTGTACTAAGGCTAATGCTGACTCTTGTGGCAAGCAAAGCACTAATTCAAAGTCTTCGCCACCGTATAGAGCATAAGCTAGCGCTTGCTCTTCTGTTAGCCAATGGTCAAAAGCTGCTGGTATAAAAATTTGTCTGCGTTCTAGGACAGCGCCAACACCACTGGCACGACAGATTTGGATAATTGCATCGGCCAAACCATCGCTGCTATCCATACCAGCTATGGGTATGGGGCATTGAGATGCTAAAATTTCCCAGAGGATTGGCAAGACATCTAATCGTGGTTGTGGACGTTGATGTGCGTGGATTAGAGCCGTGCGTTCTACATCTTTGAGGTTTTGTCCTAATTCGGGGTGTAAGAGCAGTTCTAAGCCAGCGTGGGAGGCTCCATGAACCCCTGTAATAACGATCGCATCTCCCACTACAGCAGCAGAACGGCGGATAATTTGACTAGGGTTAACTTGACCAAACGCTGTAATTGCCAAAGTTGTCACAGGCGATCGCACCACATCACCTCCGACAATGGAGGTATTGTATTTTTGCAGGCATTCTGTCATTCCGTGGTACAGTCGCTCCACCCAACTTACCTTAACTTCGCCAGGGAGTCCCAACCCGACGGTAATTCCCAATGGGGAAGCCCCCATCGCTGCTAAATCTGATAAATTGGCAGCAGCAGCCCGCCAACCAGCATCTTGTGGGGAAGTGGTGAGGTTGCTAAAATGTACGCCATCAACCAGTACATCTGTAGTCACTACCAAAGATTTCCCTGGTGCAGTTTCAAGTACTGCGGCATCATCACCGATAATTTCTGGAGGACAGAAGCGCTGTAATCTTTCTAAAAGACCTTGTTCGCCAATATCTTTTACTTGTTGAGAAGAGAAATTACTGTTCACAATCGGTTTTCCGTGCTGAAAAATTACTAAGAAAACTGATGATTTGTTTTACTGTTTAATATAAGGGTATCGTCTAGGAGTCAGTTGGGATGGTAACAACACCAGTAACCAGCATCACATTTGAAGAGTACTTAACCTATGATGATGGCAACGGTTTTCATTATGAATTGGTGGATGGCAAGCTAGAGCTAATGAACCCACCTACTATTGAACATTTCCTGATTGTCGATTTTTTAGATACTGCTTTCAAAGCAGAAATAAAACGTTGTAGCTCACCTTGGCTGTGTTTTCGAGAAAGTGGGGTGAGAACGGGGAGAAATAAATCTAGGTTGACTGATTTGTGTGTGGTGACGCTTGAGCAAGCCAGGGAATTGTTGAATGCCTCAGCAGTATTTCAGTCACCGCCGTTACTAATTGTTGAGGTGGTCAGTCCAGAGTCGGTGAAACGGGATTATCGTCATAAGCGTTCTGAATATGCGGCCTTAGAGGTTCCTGAATATTGGATTGTAGACCCACTGGAAGCAAAAGTTTCAGTGTTACTACTGGAAGATGGATTTTACGAAGAAACAGTTTTTACTGATACTCAGGAAATTGTATCACGGACTTTTCCAGAATTAGCGATTACAGTTGATCAAGTATTCACCGCCGGGAATCTAAATCAGGGGAATTAGGAGAGACGCGATTAATCACGTCTCTACAGGAGTTCGAAATTATTCTCCCCCTGTTCCCTGCTTCCTTCTTACGCTGCTTGCGGTTCAACCAGATTTTCTATTCCTTGAACGACTTTTGCCGATTCAATTTTGTCACCCGCCTTCAGTTTATCCAAAACTTCCTTGCCTTCAGTTAAATAGCCAAAAACGGCATAGCGACCATCTAATAGGTTGCGTCCGGCGGGGGTAAGTTCTGGTTCAAACAAAAAGAAGAAAAATTGTGATGAACCACCATTCACTTCACTTTCAGGGCGAGCCATAACTACTGCACCAAAAGCAGAAAAAGGTAGAACTGGCATATCAACGTAACGACCAGCTTCTTCTAGCGTAATCCCATAAGTAGGTGCTTTATCACCTTGAACTAAGACTTCTAAGGGAATAGCGCGATATTCACCCGTCTTAGGATCAATGAAACCTACATCTTTACCTGCGGGATCTCCAGTTTGCAGAAAGTAAGATTCTTCAGAACGGGTAAATTCTAAGCCATTGTAAAAACCCCTCTGCACTAAATCTACAAAATTACCAGCAGTAATAGGGGCGCTATAACCATCTACCACAACGGTCAAATCGCCTTTGTTAGTTTTGAATTCTACCGTGGCACGACCTTTCAGTTGTGGCAGGTTACTGTACTCAGTAGGCACTTCAAAGGGGAATTCTTTCACCATTGACTCTTCTATCTGAGTTACTAGATTTAGAAGTTTGCCTCTCTCTTGAAGAATTTGTTCTTTATCTTTGCTGTTCGCCAATTCTTCTAATTTACCCACCCCAGATTTCAACTCGGTAATCCAAGCTTCTGCTTGGGGTTGGCGTTCTGTGGGAACGCTTGTTAAGATTTGGGAGGGTTTATCGAGAATTCGGGATGCTTTGCTGATGTCTTTGGAAATAGCACCCCATCGCCGATTAGCCCGCAGTTGGGCAGAGATGTCCTCTAAACTGGCTTGTAGTTGCCGTACAGGTTTGTTATCTATCGGGAGTGCATACCGCAACAAAGCCTTGCCGTCGGTGATTGCGTTGCCGGCTGGCAACGCGGCGCTACTGGAGGGAGTCCACCCAGCTGTAGTTATGCCTAAAAATATTGTTACCAGCAGTATTGCCATTAGGCTGTTCTTCAGCCAGGATTTTAATAAGTTAAGCATGGGATAACTCAAATGCAGCATTAAATTGTTGACTGGACGTAACCCATCAATAATCTTCCCACGTTAAGGGCGGAGGATAAATGACAAATACTTTGACAACTCTTGGAGACGCTACGCATTAGCGAAGCTTTCGCTTTAGCGATACGCTCAGTACAAATGACAAATGATAAATGACTAATGACAAATGCCCAATGACGGCTCTAGAAGGGTACAATAAATGCCGATTGTCTTCCAAAATTTGAAAGTTTCATGATCTCCAGTAACGACTTTCGACCCGGTGTTTCGATTGTATTAGATGGGTCTGTATGGCGAGTGCTAGAATTCTTGCACGTCAAACCAGGCAAAGGTTCCGCCTTTGTCCGAACTAAGTTAAAAAATGTCCAAAGTGGGAGCGTGATGGAAAAAACGTTCCGAGCTGGGGAAACTGTGCCCCAAGCTACTCTAGAAAAAAGCACGATGCAGCATACCTATAAAGAGGGCGATGAGTTCGTCTTTATGGATATGGAAACCTACGAAGAAGGCAGATTGACCCGCGCACAAATTGGCGATCGCGTCAAATACCTGAAGGAAGGTATGGAAGCTGAAGTTATTAAGTGGGGCGACCAAGTGCTGGGAGTAGAATTGCCTAAATCTGTAGTTCTGGAAATTGTACAAACAGATCCAGGTTTAAAAGGTGACACTGCCACAGGTGGCTCAAAACCAGCAACTTTGGAAACTGGTGCAATTGTGATGGTTCCTTTGTTTATTTCCCAAGGAGAACGCATCAAAGTTGATACCCAAGAAGATAAGTATATCAGCAGGGAATAACTTTCATCTCTACGGAGATGCGAGTCCCGATTGAAATCCCGACATCTGGATTTAATCCCTGCCACACTTAAGATGCTAATTTACGGATAGGTCGAGGTAATAAAAACTGTGCCATTGGACTTTAATGAAATCCGCCAACTATTGGCAACTATCGCACAAACAGATATTGCAGAAGTCACGCTCAAAAGCGATGATTTTGAACTAACAGTCCGTAAGGCTGTGAGTATCAGCAATCAGATGTTGTCGGTAGGTCAAGCGACCTTCGGCGGTGTGGTAGGTTCTGGCCTGACATCGGGTTCATCTGGGGGAAACCAGGTGAACGCGAGTCAGGTAACGGAGGTGTCCACATCTCGCGTGTTTGAGAATACTGGTACTAGCACACAATTGCAGTTGTCAGTAAATCCTCCCTCAATCATCGATCAGAGATTAGTAGAAGTGCCTTCCCCAATGGTGGGAACGTTTTATCGCGCTCCTGCGCCTGGAGAAGCGGCATTTGTGGAAGTTGGCGATCGCGTCCGCAAGGGCCAAACAGTCTGTATCATTGAAGCCATGAAGCTAATGAATGAAATCGAAGCCGAAGTCTCTGGACAGGTGATGGAAATTCTTCTCCAAAATGGTGACGCTGTAGAATATGGTCAACCTTTGATGCGAATTAACCCCGATTAAGTATTAATCTATATATCAAATGAGTCATCTGAAATGAGTCATCGTTAAAACTTCAGTCCTTGCGGGTTAATCCTGATGAAACAAACGTTGCCTTTACCGCCAGAAGTGGTGCAACAAGTAGCTGAATACTTCAGCCTGTTAAGTGAGCCGATGCGCTTGCGGCTGCTCCACTTATTACGGGATGAAGAAAAATGCGTGCAAGAATTGGTAGAGGCAACACAGACTTCTCAGGCAAATGTGTCAAAACACCTGAAGGTAATGTGGCAAGCAGGTATCCTTAGCCGCCGCAGTGAAGGAACTTGCGCCTATTACCGGGTGGAAGATGAAATGATTTTTGATTTGTGTAATCGGGTTTGCGATCGCCTGGCCACAAGGTTAGAGGAGCAAGCCCGTAATTTTCGTGTGTTAAATAGCAAACGTTAGGTCTTTTGTCATTTGTAAAGACCAATGACCAATGACCAATGACCAATAACTAAAGCTGATAATTTTTATCAAAGCTTTCACGAGTTAGTGGTTGTTGTAACTCTACGCCTTCACCACCTAAAACATCCAATGGTTTGCCGTTTACGTCAATGTACACCTTGGCTTTAGGATTTAAACTTGTCGCAGTATAGACAACTTGTCCGACGCGACCCATCATTGATGTGCTACCACCACCACTGGTAAAATCTTCAGATAAATTAACGTGAACTTCGTCATTTTCTGATTTCAATCCCAGCAGCTTAGTTCCTTTGGGGATAGTTGTGGAATCTGTTCCTTCTGTCGGCCCTGCTAACAAACTTTGGAAAGCTGCTTCTAAAGGCTGGCTGGCTCGTATAGAAGCGACTTTAACAGGTTGGGGAACCAAAGCAACACTTTTGTCTTTTGGTCTGAGCCAATAAACATTAGGGCTTTGCTCATTAGCTGGCTGTCTAGTTGATGGTTGTGCTGGTTGAACTATGGAACCAGAGGGGTTTGATGGTGTGGGAGGATTGTTGGAGTGTGTAGTAAACCAAGCTACACCGCCACCCACTGCTACAACCACTGCTGAAACGGCTGCAATTGCGCCTGAAGAAATCCGATTAGATCCTTGTTGGTCTTTCATGTTTAAAACCTTCCTGACTGAGGGCTGATATGGTAGTTATATGAGGAGCAGCCTGGTTAAAGACGATACTTACAAGTAGAGAGTTTCCCGAAACCTGGAGGAGACTTTATGCCTCAAAAGGCGATTATTTTTAATTCCACGAGTCCCTTTTTCAATTTTAGAATTTATATTTCTAATCCGTCACCTACCAAATTATGTAAATTTCATTCTTTTTGGAGATGATTAATTTACAACGCAGAGGAAGGCTGAGTAAAACGCAGAGGAACGCAAAGTAAAGTATTGATTCCTCTGCGTAAATGTTAAAGTTTAATTTTTTACCTGAGTGGCGGCGGTAATCCACTGTTTGAGTGTGGTTGTAACCTCCTCTATGACTATTTCTTGAGATTTACGGGTGGCTCTTTCTACAACTTCAACTTTGCCATTAGCGATCGCGCGTCCGGTTACAATTCTATAAGGTATGCCAATCAAGTCGGCATCTTTAAATTTAACTCCCGCCCGTTCGTCGCGGTCATCTAGTAGGGTTTCAATTCCTGCTTGATTGAGTTCTGTGTAAAGTTTTTGGGCGATTTCAATTTGTTGAGCATCCTTAATGTTGGGAATTGTCACAATCGCGTGGTAGGGTGCGATCGCAACTGGCCAAATAATCCCATCTTTATCATAAGATTGCTCTACGGCAGCTTGTGCTAATCGTGACACGCCCACACCAAAACAACCCATAAATAGCGGCTTTTCTTCACCTTGTTCATTGGTATAAGTTGCACCCATCGCTTGGGAATATTTAGTGCCTAATTGGAAGATGTGACCGGCTTCGATTCCACGGGCGCTTTGTAAGGTTTGTTCTGGGTTATGAATGGCGCGATCGCCTGGTCTTGACTTACGAATATCTACTACTCGCTCTGGTAACTTAAATTGCTCACCCCAATTAGCACCAACTACGTGATAACCAGCTTCATTCGCGCCTGTAACAAAGTTTTTTAAATCAACGGCTGTTTGATCCACCAAGCGCAAAAACTTGGGATGGATCTGTTTATTAGCAGTAATATACTCATCTGCGATATCTGGCGCAATGTAGCCTAAAGGTAGAGATTTGGCTGTCCATGTTTGCTGGGCTTCTACATTTGGTACATTCAAACTAATAATAGTTTTAGCGCCATATTCCGAAGCTAATTTGGTCAGTTCATTTTGCAACTTGACTTCATTAACTTCCTGATCGCCTCGAATGCTTACCAGAACTAACACTGTTGCGCCATTATCATAAACTGTCTGATAAAGGACATTTTTCACCAATTGAGTCGGAGAACAGTTGAGGAGTTGACACACCTTTTCAATCGTTTCTGTTCCAGGTGTATCGCGTTTCTCATAAGTTGTAAACCGTGAGGTTTCGGCTTCAATTGGTAAAGAAACAGCCTTTTCTACGTTAGCGGCGTATTTACCATCCTCAGTGTAGAGAACTTCGTCTTCACCAGCTTCCGCCAAAATCATAAATTCTGTGGAACCAGAACCACCAATTGCACCAGAATCAGCTTCCACTGCCCGAAACGCTAAACCAGAACGCCGCAGCATATTGCTGTAGGCTTTATACATATCCTGGTAAGTTTCTTTGAGGCTGGCTTCATCGGTATGGAAAGAGTAGCCGTCCTTCATGATAAATTCGCGTCCGCGCATTAAACCAAAGCGGGGACGAATTTCATCGCGGAATTTGGTTTGAATTTGGTAGAGATGCAGTGGTAACTGGCGATAAGAGCGAATCATATCACGAGCGATCGCTGTGATTACTTCTTCATGAGTTGGGCCTAATCCTAATTGTTGCTCACGGCGGTCAATTAGGGAAAACATGATTCCCTCAGCTTTGGTGTAAGTGTCCCAGCGTCCCGATTCCTTCCATAAATCAGCAGGTTGTAATTGTGGTAGGAGACATTCTTGTGCGCCTGTAGCGTTCATTTCTTCCCGCACAATCTGGGAAACTTTTTGCAGTACCCGCCACATTAACGGCAAATAAGCATAAAGACCACTACCGATGCGACGAATGTAGCCTGCACGGAGTAATAATTTATGGCTAGGAATCTCAGCATCAGCCGGATCGTCCCGCAGTGTAACAAATAACATTTGTGAAAGTCGCATCGTTTAATCCCTTTCCAGAATCTCTAATTTGTTTATAAACCACCTGGCGATTAGAAATCGCGACTACACAAATTCTTGTCCGCCTGAGCGAACTAAGAAGGCATCCTAGTTTGAACCTGCGTGGTGTGCGATGGCTTTGCCCGCCGCAGGCATCGGCATCTTACAGCCATTAAGATATGGCATGATATAATCTTTGCAACTATTTAATCTAGGTCTAGGTTATGAGTCATTTGACATTAAAACTAGACACTGTTCACCTGAGTGACGAACAATTTTATCACTTATGTCAAAATAACCGCGAATTGAAATTTGAACGCACTACCAAGGGAGAATTAATCATCATGTCCCCCGTTGGAGGTGAAAGCGGCAATCGAGAAGCAGATTTAATTATTGATTTGGGAATCTGGAATCGGCAAACTGGCCTCGGTTACACTTTCAGTTCTTCTACTATATTCAAATTACCCAATGGTGCTGACCGTTCTCCAGATGCCGCTTGGATTCAACGAGAACGTTGGCAAGCACTTACACCTGAACAAAGACGCAAATTTCCCCCCATTGCACCCAATTTTGTCATTGAATTAAGGTCAGCAACGGATGATTTGGAAATGTTGCGTTCCAAAATGCAGGAATATATAGATGCAGGCGTACAACTAGCATGGTTAATTAACCCCCAACAGCAGCAAGTAGAAATTTATCGCCAAAAACAAGATACGGAAGTGCAAAATCTACCCACACAATTATCGGGTGAAGATGTATTGCCAGGATTTAGCTTGAGTCTTTCTTGCTATTAAGATTTGCAAGTGCTGCTAAACCTCCCTTCACTATCTACCTACACTTTCAATTGCTACAGAAAATACTTTATAAGTCTGCCTAAGTAATTTTCACGTTGCAATGGCATTGTTAGTCGAAACAATGGCATTGTCACTTGAAACAATGGCATTGTCACCTGAAACAATCGCATTGTCACCCAAAACAATTGCATTGTCACCCGAAACAATCGCATTGTCACCCAAAACAATTGCATTGTCACCCGAAACAATCGCATTGCAACTCTAAAAGACTTGTGTGTATACCGTAGCCTAAAAGGAGAGATATAAGTAAGTTGGCGCGGAAAAACCCAAATATATTACGAAACGTAAATAGGCTTAAAGTCCTTACTAATGACCAATGACAAAGGACAAATGACAGCCTTCACCAGTTAGCTTTAATTGCGCCAACCTACTTAGAGAAAGGTTTTACGATACTCTTATGACTTACGCAAAAATCGTCAAAAAGCTTAATTTATCGTTCGCGTAGCGTCTTGTAGAGAAGAAATCGTAGAGTGTGCGTGAGTTCTAACCGTGAAAAGTCAGTATTAAAATAACCTGCCTAGACTAAGAAAGTATCTTAGTTTTCAAACTTGAGTGATGTGCTGTGCTTGAGACAATAGGCAGATTTTAACGTTACTTCATTACTCAGGGCATATTACAGCCATTAGGATATCTTAAAAGAAATAACCATCAGGCAATTAGAATCAGGGCATCTTTAGGAGAAACTACCTTGGCAGATGTAATTTATCAAGCACAAGCACCCTTAGAATTTATTCCTCCCGCGTTTAACCCTTTATTGCTACGAGTTGTCCATTTGTTGCTACCCAGTTGGATAAAATGGCAAACACCGATTACCCAAATTGAAGCAGACAACGTAGAGGTGCTGGTGGATCTCTATCGCCAGTTTCAAGAGGGTAAGATCCGTTTTATGCTGGCATTTCGCCATCCGAAAACAGACGATCCGTTTTGTTTGGGTTACTTGCTGTCTCAAATTGTACCAAAGACAGCGCGATCGCAAGGTACAACACTACAACATCCCATTCACGCTCATTTTATCTACGATCGCGGCATTCCTCTCTGGGCAGGTTCCTATGTTGGCTGGATTGCTTCTCATTTAGGTGGGACTCCGATTCAGCGAGGTAAAGCTGACTGGACGGGGTTACGTTCGGCGCGTGACTTGTTTGCCAATGGGAAATTCCCAATGGCGGCTGCACCAGAGGGTGCAACCAATGGCTTATCGGAGAATATTAGCCCTCTAGAACCTGGTATTGCCCAATTAGGCTTTTGGTGTGCTGAAGATTTGCACAAAGCTGAACGCCCCGAACAGGTTTTAATTGTACCAGTTGGGATTAAATATAGTTACGTTGATGCTCCTTGGGATGCGATCGCTAATCTTTTAACTGAAATGGAAGCCGCTAGTGGTTTACCTGTGCATCCACCTGAAAATGCTTCTATAGAGTCGCTTTATCCCCGGTTGTTGGCTTTGGCAGAACATTTACTTTTGCTCATGGAAGAATTTTACACCCGGTTTTATCATCAGAAATTGCCAGATGCGAAGATTGTAGCTGGGCAAATTCCAGATAGAAATGAAGCGTTAGCATTTCGTTTACAAGCGTTGTTGAATGCAGCGCTGCTAATATCAGAACAGTATTTTAATTTACAGTCAAAAGGTAGTTTGAGCGATCGTTGTCGGCGAGTCGAGCAAGCAGGTTGGAATTATATATTTAGAGAAGAGTTTAAGGATGTCAAAGGAGTCTCTGCTGTTGAAAGAGCTTTAGGCGATCGCGTTGCTGAAGAAGCAAATGCCCGGATGTGGCATATGCGTTTAGTAGAAAGTTTTGTGGCAGTTTCTGGTAATTATATTCGTGAAAATCCAACGGTAGAAAGGTTTGCTGAAACGACTTTAATTTTATGGCAAATGATTGCTAAAATCAAAGGCGATAAAACTTTGCAGCGTCCGCAATTAGGTAAACAAAAAGTCAAAATTACTGTGGGGGAACCCATATCTATTTCTGAGTATTATCCAGCGTATAAGGAAAATCGTTTGGGTGCTAGGCAAGCTGTTGCTGATGTGACAAATGATTTGCAACACGCGTTGGAAGGATTGATTTAATTAAGAGGGTAATATTTCAAGTTCCTAGATTCAGCTTGCTTCAGTAAGAATTAAATTATCTTCTCACTACACAATTATAGTAAGATATTATAGCGTGTATACACGCTATAATGAAATTTGATATAAAAATACTGTCAATGCTTTAAGAATAATTATTCTTGATAGAAATGTGTTGCCCTAATTAAGGAAACCTAAAAAGTCTGAAATAGTTCGTAATTTGACTGCTCGAAAATTCTTAATGGGTCTGTTTAGCAGAACAATCACTCAAGCGGAAATTAATTAAAATTTTGCAGTTGCAGAGGTTAGTTATGGAAACTACAACTAAAAGACAAGAATTGTTAAAAGCAATCAATCAAAGACTAGAAGAAGCTTATGAAGATACTTTAGAAGATATTTTAGAACTGTTAAATATTAGAAAGACAGAGGATCAAGAGGATATTAAAGCCTTTGAGGAAGCTGAAAATGAACCTACTATTACTTGGGAACAGTACAAACAAGAATTGGAATCGTGACTTATCAAATAGAACTTTCTAAAAAGGCTGCAAAACAATTAAAAAAATTATCTGCTGATATTGGAGATAGAATTAACCAGAAAATTTTAGAACTGGCTGAAAATCCTCGTCCTAGCGGCGTTGTCAAGCTAGAAACTACTGGCAATAAATATCGTATTCGTGTTGGCAATTATCGGATTTTGTACGAGATTCAAGATGATGTACTGATAGTTAAAGTTGTCAGAGTAGGTCATCGAAGAGATGTTTATCGAGATGAATAGATTGTCAAGTTAATACTAATTACTCAATCTACTTTCGCAGCGATTTTATAATTACATTCCAAAAAATATATTAGATAAATCAAGTGAAAAATCAGGAAAACAGGGCAGATTAACTGATTCATTTGGCAGATAAATCAACTTGCGACGATAGCCAAATTTAACTTGCAAAGTTTGATAAGGTTCGCTGTAGCACTCTAGATAATTATCTACTAAATTAAATATCCAATAATCAGAAATCCCTGCTTCTGCATAAATAGGTAGCTTTTCTTCTTGGTCATATTTTAAGGATGAATCGGCAATCTCAATTAAGAGTAAAATATCAGATGGGCTGGGATGATTTGCTAGATAGTCATCATCTCTATTTTTTGCAATTACTCTATCTGGCTCAGGCTCACTGTTGTTAGACAAACTAATTGGCTGTTGTCCTCGCAGGGTTGCGCGATCGCCTACTAGCTTATATAATTCTCTCTCTAGGCGTGTTTCACAAACAGAATGCGGTGTACCTTTTGCAGCCATCTGGATTATTTCACCCTTAATTAGCTCAACTCGGTCATTCTCCTCAAAGAAGCCGAGTTCAGCTAGACGGTGATATTCAGCTATAGTAAAGCGTTTAGCAGTGGTAAGGCTCATAACAACTACGAGAATGCAGAGTTATTTTTATCTTAATATAGCTGTAGCTGATTAAAGTTATACGATACTTATAACAAATAGGGGTAAAAATTTTACCCCTATTTGTTACGGATTATTTTAAGAATAGCTAGAGAAGATTATTACTCTGTTAAGTGACTTTCTAGCAAAGATGCGATCGCTTCGGGATGAATATTCTTGTATTTCTTTTTACCAAGGTGTAAAACACAGTTGGGAGCGCTGCCACAGCATTTTTGGCAACTTGTATGTTCAATGGTAACTTTGTCTAACAAACCGCGATCGCACAGAGTTTTTTCTAATTCTGATAATAACCCTTTACCACCACGTTTCAGGCAACCACCCTTTTGACATACCATAATTTTGGCTTTGCTTTGAGGTGGTAAATCTTGTTTTGGACAAGTATTAATTGGTGTCACCTTATAGGCTTTAATTTTAATTTTACTTGTGCGTGAGTCTATCTTACTATGACCACAAATGCGAAGTTGCTGACCGGGAACTAAGGATGAACTTAGTAAACGGCGTAACTCTTTAGGCAGTTTAATTTCCACATTTCCAGATGGAACTGCCAATTGCATATATTTATATTTTCCTGGTTCACCACCAATAAAACCTAGTAACTGTCCCTCAAGGTTCAATTCTGATAACGTCAAATATTTGTCACCCATGATTGATAAAAAGTTGTTGGGGATTGAAGATTAGGGGAGAGGTGACAGGTGACAGGTTATAGGGAATAATCTGTACCCTGTAACCTATAACCTATTCCCTTCTTTACTCCCGATTTTTTAAGCGAGGCGTTTAGCTTCTACTGTTTGGGGTAAATTTGCTGTGTCTGGCAAATCACGAAATTCTAATTCCCAACCATTTGCTAGGGTGAGAATTTTGCCATCATTTCCATCGGTTTGTTTGACGACTTCTTCTTCCAGGTCTTTTTTAGCAACGTAAACTACTAAAGTGCCGGCATCATTCATCCGTAGCATTACTTTCATGAGATTCCTCAACCGATTCTAGTTCTTTTTTCTTGCAGCCGACGACAAACCCTGTTTCTAAGAAATGCACAGCATATATATAGGAAGTCTGCAAATATGTGCCTATACTCGCTATGTAACCGATATCTCCCTTGTTGACTAAAACTTGGCCGACTTCCTTACCAGGAAAAGTACCATCGTTTTTTAGCAGTTTACGAACTCTGACTTTTTCACCGATTTCAAAAGCAGGTGGCAAGTTTAGTTCTAATTCATCGCGTTGCATGAGAGTACCTCTGTTCTCTGACCAAATTCAACAATTCTTCTGTCGTCAAACTGCGTTTTTTCTGTACCGATTGATGACGCACTGCATCTAAAACAGATTGGGTTTCTTGGGAGTTCAAGAAAATTCCATGCTGTTCTAGCAAGTTAGCAACTAAATGCCGTCCAGAATGTTTACCTACTACTAAACGCCGTTCCCAACCCACCTCTTCGGGTGCAAATGGTTCGTAGGTGATGGGGTTTTGCAATACCCCGTGAGCATGGATGCCAGATTCGTGAGCAAAGGTATTTTCGCCAACGATCGCTTTCCAAGGTGGTACGCTAGCTCCTGATGCGGCTGCAACTAGTTGAGACAGTTCCAGCAAACTGGGAGTGTCGATGCCTAAATCAACGCCATAGATGCGTTTAATTGCCATCACAACTTCTTCTAAAGCTGCATTTCCCGCTCTTTCACCTAATCCGTTGACTGTGGTATTCACAGATAAGGCTCCGGCTTTGATACCTGCAAGAGCGTTGGCTGTTGCTAGACCAAAATCATTGTGGGTGTGGATTTCTAGGGGAATCATCAAAGCAGAAACCAGCCGTTTAACCTTGGTGTAGGTGGCGAAAGGGTCGAGAACTCCTACGGTGTCGCAGAAGCGGAACCGGGATGCACCCCATTCTTGGGCATAAAGCGCTACATCTAAAAGGAAGTTTTCATCAGCTCTGGAAGAATCTTCTCCGCCGACTGCTACCCAAAGACCTTGATCGACGGCGAAGCTGATGCAGTCTTTGAGTTTTTGCAAACTTATTCGCCATTGGCCGTGGAATTTAGCGGCGATTTGGATACCAGAGACGGGAATAGCGATATGCACCCGGTTCAGACCGCAAGCAATAGAAGCCTTAATATCTGAGATGACGGCGCGGTTCCAGCCGAGGAGTTTTGCTTGTAAACCCAAATCAGAAATTGCGGCGATCGCACGGGTTTCTTCATCACCCATTGCCGGTATACCGACTTCTAATTCGGGAATACCAATGGCATCGAGAAATTTGGCGATCGCTACTTTTTCTTCTAGGGTAAAAGCAACACCTGCCGCTTGTTCACCATCACGTAGTGTAGTGTCATTAATTATGATTTGATTCATTGCAAATATCCCTCTCTTGGAAGTATTCTTAATATCCTTTCTCTCTACAATCCCCAGCGATGGCAAATGCTAAAAATATCACAATTCATAATGTAGGATACATGATCCTTAATTATTGACCTATTAGCAGCATCACATCTGTATGACAGGGAACTAAAACAATGTATAATTTACTAATCGTTTTTACCGATGTCAGTTGAAACCTCTTCGAGTAGCAATGAACTAATATAACTATTAGCAAACCCTGAACAAAGTAAAACACAGAATCCAGCAATTAAGGATGTAATCATCTTAGTAACCTCAGATTTTCTAGAGCATTGGTGTGTACTTTAGGCAGGTAATGGGACTCAAAGCTACAAGGTACAAATTCGCTAACTGTGTTCTGCCAGCCAATCAAAAATCTTTCCTAGCTGCTCCAAATCAACTAAACCATACTGCCAGAGGAGCATCGGTAGTGGCCCATTTTCTAATTCACGGTGTCGCAGAGCTACAGCAATATCAGCATTTGAAAGTTCAAGTTCGTTGTGCAAATAATTGAGGAGTTTTATATCTCTGTTCCGAGTCGCCATAAGTGATTGAACTTTCAATTTCTTAATTTGGGAAAAACTTAAAAATCAGAAATCCCAATTTTTATTTGGTAATTTCGAATTTTTAATTGTTGCTATATGTCAGGAGAATTTCAGATTTAGCAGAATAAACAAAATCTAAATTGCATCTAATCCATCTCAGTCTGCAATAAATTCTGCAAGCATACAGTAGCTTCAAACTCTAAAGCTATTTAAGCTTTGTGCATCCATGAACAAAAAGGATCAAGTTCAGTGATTGCGTCATGAATCCAAGATTAATTAGAAGATTCATGATTCATCGCTGTAATGCCAGCAACGCTCTAGCCACTCTAATAATTCCTGGCGAGAAGCGAGAAATTGCATAACTGTACTGCGAATTAGAATCGCTTCTAGCAAATTGTTCACTTGCACTCGTAAAGAACCATCAGGGGGACAAGAGCTATTTATTTTTAACTCTTGCAGTCGGTGATAGATTCGCCAGCGATCGCTCCGAGGAATCTGCAAAACGTGATTTGTCATTTGTCCTTTGTCCTTTGTCCTTTGTCATTTGTCAGTTGTCCTTTGTCCTTTGTCATTTGCAAATGACCAATGACCAATGACTAATGACTCTTAACGCCTAAAGCTTGCAGTTGTTTTTCGAGTTGCTCAACACGCGAGAGCAAAGAACGAATCACGGTTGCTTCCATATCGGGTAGCTTTCCATGTTCTAAAGGAGAAAGGCTGGCGTTTTCATTTCGGGAAATAATTCGACCGGGAATTCCCACAACTGTGCAATCGCTGGGGATATTCCGCAAGACAATGGAACCTGCGCCAATGCGGACGCGATCGCCAATTTGCAGATTACCCAAAACTTTCGCACCCGCCCCGATCACTGCATTTTTGCCCACTGTGGGATGACGCTTACCAGTTTCTTTACCAGTTCCGCCAAGGGTAACGCCCTGGTAAATTAGTGTGTAGTCGCCGACGATCGCAGTTTCGCCAATGACAACACCCATTCCGTGGTCGATAAACACGCCTTGTCCAATCTCTGCACCTGGGTGAATTTCAATTCCTGTCAAAAATCGCCCCAAATGGGAAATGAAACGGGGGATAAAACCGACTCCTCGACCATGTAACCAGTGAGCAAGACGATGCAAACAGAGTGCGTGCAATCCGGGATAGCAAAACACCACCTCTAGCCAATTCCGTGCTGCGGGATCACGCTCAAAGATAATGCGAAAATCACTCAATAATGGCTCAAAAAAACCGCCAGAGAGTAAATTTTTCAGCATGGATTTATGTGCAGAATCCTGCGTTTTGGTACTGGGGGGATCGCTAATACTGTCTAAAGACTGTTGCATCGGTAATGTCTATCTGGTAAATGAGTCATCTGCTATTTTTATGCTTATATCAGGTGACATCCAACTCGATAGAAAACCCGATGCTGATTGGATTTATTGGATTGATTAAGGTTGTACTCAAACGCCGAAACCCCGACTTAACATAAAGTTAAAATTCGTCTGGGGTTAGGGGCGCTAGTATTTAACGATGGGGGTACTAGTATTTTTGGGGCGGGGGTTAAGAATTTCTGTTCACGCTACAAGAAACTTTACCCGTAAGCCTTTGCTAAGATTTCGTCAAGATATTTTGCAATATATTAAGTTGTACTCAGATGCACTCAAATATGATTTAGATGAAGCTATAAATTGATTTTTTGTATATGCTACTACTATTAGTATCCTATTATTGAGTTGAGCGAAAGACAGGTTTCTTTATTTTCTTTTAGGATTTGCTGTCTGTATGCAGATATACGTTTCAAAATATAGTTATCGCTCATCGTGACTGTTTCCTTATTATATAGATGTGTGGGAATAGCCAACACAAAATCTTAGAGGATGTTTGAAAAGTCTTCTTCTTGGTAGCAAAACGTTTTAGATCCCCCTAAATCCCCCTTATAAAGGGGGACTTTGATTCCGGTTCCCCCCTTTTTTAAGCTATCCATTACCCGGATCTTTCTCAACAAAACATAAAAATACTTAAAGAAAGGCGAAAAGGTT